>NZ_JAUBVK010000006.1:0-115283 GCF_036705795.1 Microcoleus sp. ARI1-B5 | reverse complement strand
GGTGTTGGCGTGGGCGTCGGCGCAGTGTCGTTATCGGTAATGGCGACATTCACAGCCGGAATGCCGATCGCACTATACTTGCTATCAGCACTCGTAGCGCTATGAGAAATACTGCCCGCATGATTTCCTTCCACAACCGCATCATCTGTAGCCGTTACTGTGACTGACTTCGCCACATTCCAGTTAGTAGAGTCGAAGCTAACAGAGGCGATCGCACTTATTTGACTGCCCGTATCAAAGCTAATCGTCACAGGTGCCGTCGGCTGCGAAGAAAGCTTGAGTGTATAATTGCCTGTGACACCGCCTTCAGTAGCAGTTGTACTCGCAGGTGTAACAATCACCTCTGCCGTATCGTTGTCAGCAATCGTGGCAGTTACGGGAGAAATTGTCAGGTTGTTATACTTGGTATCTGTACTGACAGACTTGTGCGCGATCGTGCCGCTGTAGGTTCCTTGGGCTATGCTGTCATCGATCGCCTTAACAGTCACATTTTGAGCAACATTCCAATTAGTGGGCGTAAAAGTTAGAGGTGCGATCGCACTAATTTGACTCCCAGTGTCAAAATTAATCGTAACGTTTGCAGCAGGTGCGCTAGTCAAAACCACGCCGTAGGTATCAGTTGCACCGCCTTCAGCAATATTTGTACTTCCTGCCGATTGCACGATGGAAACACCCGGGCTATCGTTATCAGTAATCGATGCCGTCACATCGGGAATCGCTTTGGCGTTATAATTGGCATCGGTACTGGTAACTGTGTGAGCGATCGTGCCGCTGTGCGTTCCTTGTGCTAAACTGTCATCGATCGCACTGACAGTCACAGTTTTGGGAACATTCCAATTAGTGCTGTCAAAAGTAATCGGTGTGGCGATCGGGCTAAGTTGATTCCCAGTATTGAAACTAATATTAACTGGTGCAGAAGGTTGCGAATTTAGCTGGATTTTGTAACTGCCAGTTGCACCGCCTTCTGTAGCAGTGATCTTGGTAGGTGCAACGCTGAAACCTGCAGTATCGTTATCGGTAATGGCGACACTGACACCCCCAATTGTGACGCCATTATACTTAACATCGGTACTGGTAGCAGTATGGGCGATCGCACCCGTATGATTTCCTTCAACTAAATTATCGTCAACAGCAGCCACCGCCACAGTTTGAGCGACATTCCAATTAGTCGCGGTAAAAGTCAGTGCCGTAATTGGTTTAATTTGACTGCCTGTAGCCACGTTAATGGTAACAGGTGCAGTCGGTTGAGTATTTAATTTAACGGTGTAAATTCCGGTTGCACCGCCTTCCGTCGCAGTCGTAGTAGCAGGAGTAATGGTAACGCCTGCGATGTCGTTATCGGTGATGTTAGCATTGACAGTATTGCCAGCAGTACCGTTAACCGTAAAACTTGCAGTCGCACCGTTATAATTAGCATCGGTACTGATAGCAGTGTGGGTAATAGCGCCAGTGTGCGGCGAAGTTTCTGCGACGCCATCATCAACTGCACCCACAGTCACCGTTTGCGGTAAAAACCAATTAGTTGGAGTGAAACTAATGCCAGCAATCGGCTTAATTTCTGTGCCGGTGTTGAGTGCGATCGCCACATTTGCGGCAGGCTGATTAGTCAGCACAACTGTATAAGTATCCGTCGTGCCGCTTTCAGCTACATTAGTGCTGCCGCCCGACTCAACAATCTTTACCTGCGGCCCGCCAGGAATTAGTTTAGTAATAAAAGCATCAGCAACACCTCCCCCATTTGCGGCTTGTAAAGGAGTTGCTGTTGGGAAATTAGTAGAAGCAGTACCTCCCGCCACATAAACTGCACCAGAAGTATCTACCGCAATACCACCACCAAAGTCGTTCCCGCTGCCGCCAAGATAAGTAGAATCAACTAAGGCAGAACCAGATGAATTTATTTTCGTAACAAAAGCATCTTGCCCGCCGCCGCTGAGACTTTGAATAGCATTCTTAGTCGGGAAATTAGTCGAAGTAGTGTTTCCCGTCACATAAGCATTACCCGCACTGTCTACAGTAATGCGATCGCCATTCTCCTCTCCGCTGCCACCCAAATAAGTTGAATAAGCCAAAGAGTTATTAGGACTTATCTTGGTGATAAAAGCATCTTTAGCACCACCTCCATTAGCTGCTTGAATTGGACTAACTGTAGGAAAATCAGTTGAAGAGGTATATCCCACAATATAGGCATTTCCCGAACTATCTACAGCAATATCATTACCTTTATCTTCACCGCTGCCACCTAAATAAGTGGAATAAGTAAGTTCACCATTCGCGTTAAATCTACTGACAAAAGCTTCAAAACCGACTATAGGTATATCATTAGGTAAGTTCAGTGGAAAGTTAGTCGAATTGGTATTTCCGGTAACCCAGACATTACCAGAATTATCTAGTGCAATGGCTTTAGCATCATCAATACCAGAACCACCTAAATAGGTAGAGTAAACTAAAGCACTGCCGGTTGGATTAACTTTAGCAAGAAACCCATCCAGTTCTCCTCGGTATGTAAACTGGAAGGCATTGGCAGTGGTGGGGAAATTGCCGTATGTCGGCCCGACAACATAAGCATTACCGCTATTGTCTACTTTAATGCCGTTGCCGAGGCTACTTCCGCTACCGCCGAAAAAATTCTCGCCGACAACGTTACTGCCTAAAAAAGTAGAATAAACTAACGAATTCCCAGCCACATTGAGTTTTGTTACAGCAGCACTCGTAATATTTGCTGTAGGTTTATAAGAACCCGCTGTAGTTGGATAACCCTGATTGACTGGTCCGGTTAAATAAGCATTTCCTTGACTGTCTACCGCAATGTCAAAACCTTCATCATTATTAGGGCCGCCAATATATGTAGAGTAAACTAAGGCAGTTCCTTGGGGGTTAATTTTCGTAACCAAGATATCAGATTGACCCCCTGGTGTAGTTTGGTACGCACCAGGAGTAGTCGGAAAATTGTTAAAAGTAGTTCCAATAATGTAAGCCGCACCTGTGCTATCTACAGTCATGCGGTTGGCATTCTCATTGCCGCTGCCGCCTAGGTAAGTCGAGTAAGCTAAAACCGGGTCAATAACTAGGGGTTGAGTTCGATCGAACTCTCCCAAACTAAAACCTACTTGATTGTTTCCTAATAAATTGTAAGCAGCGGTAACATTCACCCGCTGTCCGTCGATGTCTTGATAAACGATCGGTGCGTTATCAATTAATTCGCCTAGCGGTGTTTCTAAAATCAGCGATCCGTCGTCGCGCAACCGGATGTTATTAACACCACTATAGTTCATCCGAATTTGACTCGGATCGGCAAAAGGTGCTACCAAAAACTCGCTTTTAAGTTGTCCTTCGGTTCCTTTAAAAACGCGATCGATTCCTTGATAAACGTTTTGATAAACTACGCCGTTAAATGTGGGAACGTTGGTGTGCCATTGACTGGAATCTTCGCCTAAAAGAAAGTTAGCAACTCCGGGCAATTGTTGCAAGCCGGAAATTGTCGGATTCGGGTTGCTGTTGGCTAAGCTGCTGCGGACAATTGAAGAATTTGTTGCTTGGTTCCCCGGTTCCTTTGGTTGCTGGAAAGCGACGAAAGAAATTTCGTTGGGAGTAAAAAAGATGCTGTGACCGGCACCTTTCACCTGGAATTTCACATTAGGGTCAGTTTGTCCAGTATTTGCAATAAAACTTAAGGGAATTTGACCGTAAGATGCCTGTTGATTTTGAGAGTTCATAGCTGGTACCCGTGGTTTATGTTATGCGAGTAAGTATATACAAGTACCAGCTCTGCTGTATAGTAAATTCTTGCGAAAAACTTGCGAAAAATACAATTTTCTTGCGAAATTTCTCGGATTGTTGATTAAAAATTGTAACACGGGCTACGGACTCGGTTTTTGTAGCTGGTTTTCTGCATTTCCAACCAGATTCTGATCGTGTCCGGTCAATCGACCGCGATTAAAGGCCGGGGCGGGTTTACAGGCTTTCTCGTTTCTATTAGAGATATTGGTGAACCCGCCCCTACAGGATTAATATCATGTCCTGTCAAATAGATATAATTTCTGTAGGGGCAGGTTCACCGACAATAATTGCCTAAAACCGACAATCTCATAAACCTGCCCCCACCCAACGACAAATCGCTGTTAAAGTTGAGCGCGATATTTCTTAGGAGTCAAGCCGACGATTTTGCAGAAAGTCTTGCTAAAGTGACTTTGGTCGTGAAACCCGACTTGCTGCGAGATATAGGTTATTGATAAATCTCGCCTTTTCAACAACTCTTTTGCTTTTTCGATCCGGCACTGGGTTACGTAGTGATGGGGCGTGACTCCAATTGATTGTTTGAACAAACGACTGAAATAATAAGGACTAATCTGCACTAAGTTAGCCAGTTCAGCTATGTGCAAATCTCGGTTTAGGTAGTCATTTATGTAGTTAATAACAATCTGCAATTTGACAGGATCGAGACCGCCTTCAAAATCTCGCCTATGCGGTTTTTGTGCACAATAGCGGTGCAGTATATGAAGCGAAAGCGCGTTTTTCAGTGCATCGACATAAAGAGTACCGTTTAATCCGCCTGATTCGAGTTCGGTTTTGAGCGCCCAGGCTATGCCGAGAATTAACGGATCGCGGATTTTCCAGTGCGGTATAATTTCAATGGGATTTGAATTTGTCGATTCGCAAACTGCAATGTCGAACTGCGTAGGGTCAAGGGCGATCGCAATAAATTCCTGCTTTTCGACGGCGTATGACTGAAAATCAGTACCAGCAGCAGCGATGAACATCTCTCCACTTTGGCACGGTTCGCTACCGTAGCGTTTCCCGTTCAGTGCTACTCCCCCGATAGCTGAAGAGAGTATCATGCCAATGCTGTGTTGTTGAAGACAGTGTTCGGGAGATTCGTTTGGCGGCTGAGAGTGATATTCGACGTGAATTCCCTCCCAATTTGCCCCGTGACTCGACAGGATTGCGGGATTTGGCAGAATCGATTTCATCGCCTCTGTCTGGGCAAAATCAAGAATTAACGGCTTCTCTGAGGACATAGCTTGCACCCGGGGCAGTTCCTATATTCTAGTTGCTATATTCTATGTGTCTGAAGTTCCCGCAGTTATGCAAAAAATACCGAGGACTGAGGCTACATATTCTCGGTTTGTTTGTCCAGCCTTCGCAATAAAATTTAATGAAAGTTGGTGAAGTCTGCTCCTTGTAGGGTGGGTCGCTGCTAGATGTTCGATTTGCACAGAAAGATTTATGCCAAGCGACGCACCCTACGGTATCTCCTCCTCAATTTCCACATCCACCGCTTCTAACTCAGCTTCCAACTGTTTAATACTCGGCAGACTCTCTTGCAACTTCTCCGGCAAAGCCTCCCGCAATTGATAAGTAGAAACCCCGATCGCCTTATTCATATATCGTAAAGAATATTCGACAATTTTCTGCTTTTTATTCTTGCATAAAATCATCCCAATAGTCGGCATATCGTCCCGGTGTTTAAGCAAATCATCCACAGCCGAAACGTAAAAACTCATCTTTCCCGAAAACTCCGGCTTAAACGCTTCCACCTTCAAGTCAATTACCACAAAACAACGCAACCGTAAATGATAAAATAATAAATCAATATAAAAATCTTCCCCTTCAACCTCTAGATGATACTGACTCCCTACAAAAGCAAACCCTACCCCCAACTCCAGCAAGAAATCGCGGATACGTTCAATCAAAGCCTTCTCTAAATCGCGCTCTTGCGCTGCTTTCCCTAAACTGAGAAATTCAAAATTATAAGGGTCTTTAAATAACTGTTGAGCCAATTCTGATTGCGGGCTTGGCAGAGTGCGAGAGAAATTAGTATCTGCTTTACCTTGCCGTCGATATAGCCCACTTTCTATCTGATGAACTAATACATTTCGACTCCATCCTTGCTCAATAGTTTGTCTTGCATACCACAGACGTTCTTTTGGTAATTTCACCTTTTCCATTAAGGCAATATTGTGATACCAAGTAATTTGTGCAAGCACCTCTTGCACAAATTCAAAATCCGGGTGAGTTTCCGCAAAACTTCTCATATACTTAAGATTGCGAGATGAGAAACCTTTCATCTCAGGAAATGCTTTTTGCAAGTCAGCGGCCAAACTGTCTATAACTTTAGCACCCCATCCTTGCTGCTGTTGCCGATTTAAAATATCCTGTCCGATTTGCCAATAAAGCAACACTAATTCTCGGTTAACAGCAACTGCTGCCCGTATTTGAGCATTGCGGATGCGTTCTTTCAGTTCCCGCAGAAAATTATGATAATCTTCTGGAATTGATAAACTATCCACCATAGCTTAACTCTCCTGTATGTTTCTGAATGATCTGCTCAAATACCATTTATCTCAATTATTACTATAAGAGATTTTGGGGTTTATTTACAAAGAGTTATTGCAGAACCTAGGTGCGTCGCTACTCGAAAAGTTGATTTTATTCAGAGATTTTTAAGGGCGACACACCCTACGGCTAAAATCCCAAATCCCAAATAAAATGACGCCCGCTAAAGTTTCCCAGCAGTACAAAAGCACTTTACAGGAAACTCGCGGGCGTCAAAATCAGACAAGCTTAAATCTTAGAACAGACCCAGCGTGAAAGATTTGTCGATCGGGAAAATAGCACCAATACCCAACCACAGAGTTACCGCAGTTCCCAACAGGAAGACTGTAGTAGCAACAGGGCGGCGGAACGGATTTTGGAACTTGTTAACGCTTTCGATGAACGGAATCAAAATCAAGCCGACGGGAACACCGGCCATGCAAGCAATACCCAACAATTTGTTAGGCAAAACGCGCAAAAGTTGGAACACGGGCCACAAATACCATTCCGGCAGAATTTCCAGCGGAGTAGCAAAAGGATTGGCTGGTTCGCCAACCAAAGCTGGGTCTAGTACGGCCAAACCTACGCACAGAGAAATCGTTCCCATGATCACGATCGGGAAAACGTAGAGCAAGTCATTGGGCCAAGCGGGTTCGCCGTAATAGTTGTGACCCATGCCCTTAGCGAGCTTAGCGCGTAGCTCTGGATCGCTCAAATCTGGTTTTTTGATAATAGACATAGTGAGAGTGTTCTCCTTTTAGTTTTACCCGGGTCTGGCATTCCGCTGTATTCGCTAGTCTGAATCAGCGGCGCGATCGCAGGAAGTATTCGCCGTAAATAAATATCATGAGCTATTAATTCTGAATTTTCAACTCAAAATTCAGCGGGGGGGCAAAAAAAATACCGCCCCCACAACTCAAAACTTACAACGGGCCAGAAATGCCTTGCTTGCGAATCATCAAGAAGTGAGCCAGCATGAAGACGATAATCAGCCAAGGCAACACAAAAGTGTGCAAGCTGTAGTAGCGAGTCAAAGTGCCTTGACCGACGCTGACACCGCCGCGCAGCAGTTCCACCAGCAAAGAACCGACAAAGGGGATGGCTTCGGGTACGCCGGAAACGATTTTAACAGCCCAGTAACCGACTTGATCCCAAGGTAGCGAGTAGCCTGTGACGCCGAAAGAAACAGTGAGGACTGCCAAGATGACTCCAGTCACCCAGGTTAATTCGCGGGGCTTTTTGAAGCCGCCGGTCAGGTAAACCCGGAAGGTGTGCAAAATCATCATCAGTACCATCATGCTGGCAGACCAGCGGTGGATGGAGCGGATCAGCCAGCCGAAGTTGACCTCATTCATCAGGTATTGCACTGAAGAAAAAGCTTCTGCTACCGTGGGACGGTAATAGAAAGTCATGGCGAAGCCGGTGGCAAACTGGATCAGAAAGCAAACTAAAGTAATTCCGCCCAAGCAGTAGAAGATATTGACGTGGGGGGGTACGTACTTGGTAGTGATGTCGTCGGCAAGCGCCTGAATTTCCAGACGTTCCTCAAACCACTGGTAGGTTTTTGAGTCGGTGATTTGTTTAGAAAACATGGAGCCAGAATTCCTAAAAGAATATTGCTGTGGTTGAGGTTCAGGGCAGCAGCCACAATGTTTTTTTGTCGCCGAGCCCCGAGCAGCTTGCTTTTACTAGCAAATGCCTGAGGCTATTTTTAAATTTGGAGCCCACGAAAGGAAATCTATAGTGCGATCGCCCGCGAGCGCTGGGAAACTAAGCGGTCGCTTGTCCCTACTCTCGCGAGTGCGCGATCGAATTCCAGACTGTGATAAAAAATGTAACATAATTGCTGTGCAAATTTCACCCTAGCAAGGCTTTAGCCGAGTGGGAAATACCAGTTTATGCCGGCTCAGCATCCGCCCCAAGCTGGCATTGAGCCGAGAACCCAGCTACAGCCCGCAGTCCGAGCCAGCCAGCGGCCCGAGCCAGCCTTAAATTTAATAAACATGATAAAACTTCACTGATTTTGCGATTAAATGTTACATTTAACTAATTTTTTGTTGGCGCCGCACCTTTGACCGAAGCCTGGGGGCTAGTTCAATGCGCAAAAGTTTAAAAGCCTACAAACTATAAATTACAGGAGATGCGATACTTGCCTATCTTTTACAGAAAAATCATGCACAGACGAATTTTCCAGATTGCGATTTTATTCTTCCTCCAAGCTGCTCTGGTTCTAAGCCCGTGGGTGCAGCCTGCGGCGGCGCTAACTCCAGAACAGCAGCTTTTGAGCGAAGCTTGGCGCATTGTCAACCGCTCTTATGTGGACGACAAATTCAACAATCACAATTGGTGGTCGATTCGCGAAAAAGCCGTCAAGGAACCGCTCAACGACAGACAGCAGACATACACGGCGATTCAGGGGATGCTGGCGAATCTTGACGATCCCTTCACTCGACTGCTGAAACCGGAACAGTACCGCAGTTTGCAGGTCAACACTTCGGGAGAATTGACGGGAGTCGGGCTGCAAATTGCGATCGACCCCCAGACAAATACCCTGACAGTGGTGGCTCCTTTGGCGGGTTCACCGGCGGATAAAGCCGGCATCCAACCGCTCGATCGCATCTTGAAAATTGATGGCACTCCCACCTCAGAATTGAGCCTGGACGAAGCAGCAACTCGAATGCGCGGCCGCATCGGCACTCCTGTTACCTTGACCTTGGGGCGCGAGGGAAGGGAGGTTCCTGAGGAAATTGAGCTGGTGCGCGATCGCATTGCTCTAAATCCGGTTTACGCCGAATTGCAGTCGGGGCCGGAGAATTTACCGCTGGGCTACATTCGCTTGAGTCAATTCAGCGCTAACGCTACTGAGGAAGTCGCCCGCGCGATCGACCGTTTGGAAAAACAAGGCGCCGCCGCCTACATTCTCGATTTGCGGAACAACCCGGGCGGGCTGTTGCAAGCAGGGATTGAAATTGCGCGCCTGTGGCTCGATTCCGGGACGATCGTCTACACGGTCAACAGACAAGGCATTCTCGGCAGTTTTGAAGCCTCTGGACAAGCCTTGACTGGCGATCCGCTGATTGTTTTGGTGAACAAGGGAACGGCCAGTGCTAGCGAAATTTTGGCCGGTGCGCTGCAAGATAACGGCAGAGCTCAACTGGTGGGCGAAAAGACTTTCGGCAAGGGGCTGATTCAGTCGCTGTTTGATTTGTCTGACGGTTCCGGGTTGGCTGTGACTGTGGCTAAGTACGAGACGCCGAACCACACGGATATTAACAAATTGGGGATTGCGCCCGATCGGGTAGTGCCTTTAGAACCGATTGCGCGCGATCGAATCGGCACCGAAGCAGACTTGCAATATCAAGCCGCACTGCAACTGCTAAAAGAAAAAACCGTGATGGCAAAGACGGCGGTTGAAACCAGGTTTACACAAACAATGTCCGCCTCCGCGGACCCAAGAGAATAAGGTAATTTGAACCACCCCCTCGGAAACCCGCTCTTGTGACGTTCGGCGAGAGCAAAGACGGCGAATGGAATTCGCACGCTCTTCTTCAACCCGCTCCCGTCGCGTGAGTGTTTGTATAGGCGCGAATTCCATTCGCCCGCTCTTCTTTGTGCGCTGTTCTTTCTTCTGTGTGCGCGGTGCACATCCTACCACACAACTATCTCGCGATTAAGGCTGCGGGGTGGATTCCTGCGCATCCGGTGCTTCGGGCTCCTGCAAAATCACCGGACGCTGCTGGGGATCAACTCGATTGCTTTGCTCTTGCATCACAGTTTTAGCCTGACTGGGGTCAAAGTAGCGGTTAAAGTCCGATCGCGACTTATCTACTCGCCCTTGGGTAAGATTGACTTCAGCTTGGATTTCGTGCAACTTTTCTTGGACAGCCCGGTAGTGAGGCCAAAGCTGAATCAAAGCAGAAGTCGCACAGACTGAAAGTACCATGTTGACTGCTAACTTGACTCCTGTTTCGGCGGCGAGCGTTTGATGAGGATAGGAACGCTGGCGGCTGCTGCTGCGACGAGGAGTAACCCGAGGGGGGGTTTTTACAGGACGAAGTGGAGTAACGGTAGGTTGAATCGCTTGCATAATTTTTTTTTCAAATACCTGAGACTGACGTTTGAGAGCACAAAAGAGCAAATTCTGAGCTTAACGCACACCCGCCCCTGTTTGTCAGGGTGCCCACAGCCAAAATTTTTGAGACAGGGTGACGGCTAAAGACGGAATTTCCCCATAAAAATGCCTGCCCTTGCAGTCTCGTCTTGCTGACCACAAACAATCTACTCCACGGTGGCAGCCATTGTCTGTAATGAGAAAGATTTAACTGCAAGGGCCGGCTAGGTAAGCGGTTCGCTACTGGTGTCTCGAAACTACTTGTACAGTTCAGTTGACAGCCGGAAAGCCAAGATTCCGGGAATCAAAGCAACTACGAGCGCTACGTAGACTTGGGTATCTGTTAAAGACATATGAGGAAACTCCTTTTCGCGGGCACGAGCTTTCACCAATTTGAGACAAATTGGCGCTTTTGGGAATCATTTGTAACAATTCGATAACAAATTTAGTGCGTCTGGGGAGGATTGAGGGAGTCGGAGAGTGCGGGAGTGGGAAAAATCTTCGATCGGACTTCTAGGAGCGACATCCATCAGTTACATCCGTTTGCATCCCGTACACTGCGACGGAAGCCGAACTTCGTTCGGACGATCGCCCGCGACAAAGTTACCGCACTAGGTTACGATAAGTGAAGGTGACACTCATTTTAGACAGAGCCGGTGATTTGCGCTGCGCTCTTAGCTTGCAAATCTTAGGTGCACAAAATAATTAATGCTAGATCAATTTCTCGACGGTTCGCCCAATTTGGGAGTTGACACCTTTTTATTATTGTTAGTTTTAGTGGCTTTGGAGGCTGTGCTTTCGGCTGACAACGCGATCGCCCTGGCATCTATTTCTAAAGGTTTGTCCGAGCCCAAGCTACAGCAACAAGCTCTCAACATCGGTTTGATAATTGCTTTTGTACTGCGAATAGCACTAATTTTAACGGCGACTTGGGTGATCCAGTTCTGGCAGTTTGAACTGTTGGGGGCGCTGTACCTGCTGTGGCTAGTTTTCCAGCACTTTTCCTCAGATTCTGACTCCGAAGGAGAACCTCACGGCCCCAGATTCTCGTCTCTGTGGAAAGCAATTCCAGTGATTGCTCTGACAGATTTAGCATTTTCTTTGGATAGCGTTACAACTGCGATCGCAATTTCCGACCAAACTTGGCTGGTGTTGACTGGCGCGACAATTGGCATAATTACCCTGCGATTTATGGCAGGCTTGTTCATCCGCTGGCTCGATGAGTTCGTACACCTTGAAGATGCTGGCTACATTACAGTCGGTTTCGTGGGAATGCGATTGCTGGTGAAAGTAATTAATGAGAGTTTAGTACCTCCCCAGTGGCTGGTAGTTTCTTCTATCGCCTTAATGTTTGTCTGGGGATTTTCTAAGCGCACTCCCGAGGGTATAGAGATTGCAGAATCTGCGGAAGTTGCTGTCAATCTGCCGGATGCAGAAGTTACTGTGCCGGAATCGCAACCACAGAAGTCCGAAATTTAAGATACTTTCATCTGGATGCAAGTCGCTTAAATCTGTTAAATGAAAAAGATTTAAGGCAGGTGAAAAGCTGCATAATACCTTTCATCCCCGTAACTTTAGTCTGGGGATGAAAGGCATTTATTTTGTAAGAGCGTAACTCAGCAGCTTACTCGAACAAAAGGCTGCAAGGTTAGGAGACAGTATCAGCAAGATTAACTTAACACTAATTGTTCGCGTATTTTGGCGATCGCTTTGATAATTGCTTCCCGGTTCTTGCGAGATTGCATCCATTTTGGCAATCGAGAGAACAGACTGCTATTCGACCAACCATACTGTTCATCAGGTTTCCTTTCCCTCAGTTTGGCCCTGAAAAAGGCCTCAATAAACTCTAAATGTCGAAGATTGTAAGCCCAAAGCGTCTGACCGCAGCAAGGCGCTTGAAGCCATAGAGGATAATGGAAATAGTCATCTACTGGCTCACTATGCCAGCGTCTTACAATTTCTCCCCCAGACCAATCTTTTGAGGAACCACAAGCTTTACAGGAAAATCTGCCCGGAGCAAATAAATCGGCGTTCTGAGGATCGATACGCCGTAGGGTGGCGCACGAGTCACAGCGAGGGCATTGCACTAGAAATTCATCTTGAAATGAGTAAATTGTGTCACGCTTATCTCTGAATCGCTCCATATGCTACTGGGCCTACTCAATTTATTACCCGATCGATAAAATGCAGCGGTTTAACTACAAAGTTTTCAATCTGGCGATCGCACCTTCATAGCTACCACACTCTGACCATGAAAACAGTATCCTATCCACTATCGCTGCAAGCAGGCAAGTTATGATGCCTAACGCCCCCATTCATCCGCCGCTCGTAAATTCTCGGACTCAACAAAGAGACTCTATACGGTCGGTGTGTAATGGGATTGTTGGCTGGCTTTTTCACACAAATACTCAGCAAGAACAGGTGAAACATAGTTCACTTCAGCAATATTGAACCCTGCTTGTTTTAACATTCCTTTAATAATCCATGCAAACGTGCTGTGTTCCTCCCGTATATGCATCTCATAGTCTTGCTTTGTCCACCCTTCGCCTTCGGGTTTCGCAGCAAGTTTAATCCAAGCTTGGAGCGATGCTTCGTACTCAGGAGGCGGAAACGAAAAAATCACGTCTCGCAAAAAGAAACGTCCACCGGGTTTCAGCATTGATGCAATGCGTAGAAATGCTACCATTTTCCAAAAATCGGGCAATATGTGCAATGCCGCTTTAGTCACCACAACATCAGCTAAACCCTCGCGGTGTTCATAAGTCAAAAAACCTGCTTGATGAAACTGAATATTCATCACACCCGCTTTCTTCGCTTTGTTTTGAGCATAAATCAACATGGCTTGAGAAATATCAACCGCATGGATTGATGCTCCGGTCAATGCGGCTTGAATCGCGAATGTCCCTGTTCCTGCTCCTAAATCAATCACTGTCTGCTTTGGCGAAATACTGAGCCGAGACACCAAGACTTGCTCTTTTTCGGGCGTACTCGATGGCTGCTTGAGATCGAACGTTTCGACTTGTGCTGTATCTTCAAAATCAACACCAGCCATCTTGGATTCATCAAAATACCAGTTGGGTAAGGAAGTCATGCTGTTCATCCTCAATGCGCGGGCTGCGACTAACTTAACCTGCATCGCCCACCGAGCATTTCTAAATTATGTTCTAACTGACTAAACCGAAGCCAGCTAACTTATAATTATATCGCAGTTGCGGTACAATGTTTAATATAGTAGAAAAATATAGCAAACTGCTGATGAAAGTCAGGAATTAATAAGAATGCCAGCCCCCATACTCTGCGTCATAGTTTGGCAACACATCTATAGCCTTTCGAGCTCCCATATGAGGTACGACAGGCAAAACCGGCAAAACCGGCAAAACCGGCAAAACCGGCAAAACCGGCAAAACCGGCAAAACCGGCCTCCGTGGGCATACCTCACCACGCTTGAGAACCGCTATAACTGCTATCTTCTGATTGGGAAGCCACCCGTTTGCTAATCCGTAAATGATGGTTTGACTGACAAACTTTGGCCCAATAACTGTTGATTCATTTGTATCAGCAGACGAGTACACCACCCAAGAGTCTGGCCATCGCCCGAGCCTGACAAGTAAAGGCCGATCGCCTGAAGTTAAGCCATAAACCGCTAAAGTGCTGTCAGGCCTTTTAGGTGACAATCGCCAGCGAAACATCGTGTCGTCCACTGTGATAGTCCGAAGCCCTCGCGTTCGTTTTGTGTAGCTCATGTTCTTTCTAAAATTGCTATTGTGTAATAAAGCATCTGTCCCGATCGCGATCGGATAGTTGACACCCATGACCAAAGCCTCAACCCCACAACAGTACCCCCTGCCTTTGGCGATCGCACGCAACTACCAGACTCCGACGGCACGTTTGTGAAAAACTTCCAAGAACATCCCCAGAGTATCCTGCTCGCCGACTCCCTGGAAACCACACTGCAAAACCTTCACCCGGACGGAGAGTATGCGATCGGGCTTTAATTGTGGCATTAAAAGAGCGCGAAACCGAATCAGCCCCAGCGATGGCTGCGTTGGTGGGATAGCGAGGGGAATTTATTGCTCGCTGGTAGCGAGGAAGCGTTCACTCGAACGCCTCCACACAGAACAGGAACGCCAACGAGCTGAAGCTGAGCGCGATCGGGCCGATCGCGCCTCTGGCCTCCAGGCCGATCGCGCACACCAACAAAAAGAGCGATGGGCGGCGTATTTGCGCTCTTTGCGCGATCGATCGCGATCTCATACCATGTCCGGTCGGTTGACCGCGATCGGATAGAACGCACGTGTGGAATGCGAGCCGACAAAAAATAGCGGACTCGCATTCCACACGTGCGTTCCGTTTTTGTGATGGTAATCGATCGATCGCGATCTCATGTAAGCCTTGGCGGCGGGTCTATTTTGGTGAGCGTGCGATCGCGATTAAGCATTGCCGAAGCGATCGCGATCGTGTCCTCCGTCAAAATCGATAATTGGCCCCTTCGGCACAATGCGATTTGGATTAATATCGGTCATGCTCATGTAATAGCCGCGCTTAGTATAGTCCAAATTGCACGTGGCTTTGAACTCAGGAACCTGATATATATCCTTGAGATAATTCCAGAGGTTCGGATAGTCGATAATGCGCCGCAAATTGCACTTAAAGTGACCGTGATACACTGAATCGAAGCGATACAGCGTGACAAACATACAAATATCGGCTTCCGTGACTCGATCGCCACATAAATAGCGCTGCTTGCTCAGAACAGTTTCCCAATAATCTAAACTCTCGAAGAGTTCTGTCACCGCTTCTTCGTAGGCTGCTTGCGAAGTCGCAAAACCAGAGCGATATACACCAGCATTGATTGGCATATAAATTGCATCGATCGTTTCATCAATCTGCTGTTGTAAATCGCGCGGGAATAAGTCTATTTTCTGCGCGGCCAATTCCCCAAACTCTACGTCAAACATCCGCATGATTTGGCGAGATTCGTTGTTGACGATTGTTTCAGTTTGCTTGTCCCACAACACCGGAACAGTGACTCGCCCTGTAAATTTGCGATCGGCTTTGACATAGATCTCTTGCAAATATTGAGCGTGATTCACCGAGTCAGGAATGGCTCCTGGTGCTTCAGAAAACATCCAACCTTGGTCGCTCATAATCGGATCGACGATTGAAATTGAGATGGCATCATTCAACCCTTTGAGTTCTCGCATAATTAAGGTGCGATGCGCCCACGGACACGCCAAAGAAATGTAGAGGTGATAGCGTCCTGCTTCTGCCTTAAACCCGCTCGATCCATCTGCGGTGACGCGAGATCGAAACGTTGTCGGTATCTCATTGAACTTACCGCTGCGATCGCGATCGTGGAGCTCTGTCGTCCATTTGCCTTCGATCATCATTCCTGATGCCATAATTCCCTCCTAACCTAATGGTGTAATCGTGCCGTTGCTGCTCTAGCAATCGCTAAATGGCACCATTCCTAAGAAATCCCATTTGATTTGTGAAAAGTTCCCAGAGTAGAGACCCTGTGGGGCAAGGACTTCAATCCAAATCACTTAGAAGGAATCAAGCCGGATTGCTATGGATTCATTGTAATCCCTGTTTTGTTACTCTGACGAAAGCGAAGTTGTCTTCCTTGTACCGCTACCATCCGGGGGAAATCAGAAACCGGGAAAGTTTTGCATATACAAGCAGATTATTCTGACCAATTCACTTTGAAAGATTGGGTTCAACGACGTTCGGAAAGCTGGCAAAATTACGCCGCACCCAGTCCATCCCCACTTCGTTGTCGAGTTTAATTTTCTGTGGCGCATCCGCGTAAATCTTGCCCAAAATATCTGCATCTTGCTCGACGATAACTTGGGCAAGATTGAGAAAATTTTGCTTCAGCAAGCGAAAGACTGGATGATTCGCCTCACCAAACATCAATACATAGGTTCGCGTATGGGTTTCAGACTCGGGCACAAAAATATGACATTGCTTGGCTTTTCCCATCGCCGCTTGACCGTGAAATACCACCAGCGATGGAAAGAAGTTTTCTAAATGCGCTGAGAGTGTTTGTGGTAATGCCAATAGTGCGGGATTTTTAAGAATGTCTTGCAAACGAGGTTTTTTGCGCGGCATCTCGTAGTACGCCTGAGAATGATGGCCGTCATCCACAAACTTTTGAAACTGCACTTCTTCAATCTCAAACATCGGTCGGTGGGTACCGTTTTGGTGATTGTAATCGTGCATATTGAGCAACATTGGCAGTAGCTTGGTTTTGACGCTCACATCCGCTGTGTAGCCGATAAACTCAAATTCAGCCGCAAACTCATTCAAAATTGTCGGGATGGGAATTTTCGGCTCGTATCCCCCATAAGACCAGATAAAATCTCCCTGAATTATCAGGTCTAAGGGTTTCATTTGGGGCAGTGTTTTCTTGTTAGATCCGGGTAAAACGGTGCAGCCTGCCGCATCAAATTTCAGGGCATGAAACGGACAAACAATTGCACTTGTTCGATCGCCCGCAGCGGCTTCACACCATCCTTCTGACAGCATCGCGCCCATGTGCGGGCAGGCATTTGGCAAGGCGTGGATGTCTCCAGCCGCGTCTTGCCACATCACATAGTCGGTACCGTACAAGGAAATTTTTCGGGGTTGATTCACTCTCAGCATCGACTTGTGCGCTAACAACCAGGGCGCACCGGGAAGCATAGACTGCATAAGGTTCTCCGCAATATTAGGTAAAATTGTGAAATATCCGTCGCGTTTCTAGAATATGACAGAAGATTCACATTTGTCAAGAAATCTGCGCCGTCCACCCAAACAGCAGCGAGGGAAAGACCGCGTTGAAAAAATTCTGGACGCAGCAGCAGCAGTATTTGATGAAATTGGCTATGCGGCGGCGACGACGCATCTGATTGCGGCGAAAGCAGGGACGGCTATCGGTTCTCTGTATCAATTTTTTCCCGATAAAGCCGCCATTTTTAAGGCGATGGAGTTGCGCCATACCGATCGGGTCAAGCATTTTTGGGAGCAGACAAATACGCCGGAAATTGTCCAGTTACCGCTGCGCCAAATGATCCGCGCGATCGCAGAGGCGATGGCAGATTTATTTGAGCAGCCCGTATCGCGGGTGGTATTTGTGCAATTTTACACGGCACGCCAGATTTTTCAGTCGATTGATGACAGCATGACCCAGGAAGCGATTAACTTCCTGGCGAGCCTTTTGCAGCAGCGCAATTGCGCCTTGAGTCAAGGGCAGTGCAGTCTGTTGGCAGAGGTGTGCGTCCACAGCAGCAATGCGGTGATGCTGGCAGCACTTCGCAGCCCCAATCTGCAACACCGCCAGCGGTTGATCGAGGAGATTGAACCGTTGCTCGTGTCATATTTAGAGCCATATGTTGGGGATGCTCAGTTGAGAAATGTAATGAAAGTAATGATATGCCCGCATTGTAGATCGGCGCAGCTATCAAAAAACGGGCATCGTAGGGGGAAACAGTGCTATCGCTGCAAGGACTGTGGCAAACAATTTGTCGAGAATGTCGGGCGGGCGATCGAACATAACCCCATGCCTAAAGGCCCGGGAGTATGTCAATCGCCGTCATCGCCCTCCGGCGGGTAGTCGGTGGGCGGGTCCTGAATGTGCTTCAACCAGTGGCTCGGATGTTCGTCGGCGGTGTGCGTGTACCCGAGGTAGCCGCAAACTACCTCCCCAGCCCCTTCAAAGAGCACTCTCGCGAAACTTATTCGGCATGGTAGACGAATTGACCACAAAACTTCAGGCTCCCCGATTCCACAACATCTTGTTGAATCGAGAATTCAACGCAGCAGTAGTTCAAGTTCCGCGCCTCGGTATCTTTGGCTGGCAAAAAAACTACTTGCTTCTGGGACTTCCCCTGATGCAGTCGTTGTCTTTGGAACAATTTAAAGCAGTTCGGGCACACGAAGTAGGACATCTTTCTAGGAACCATTCCCGCTTCGCAGGATGGATTTATCGAATTCGCAAAACCTGGTTGCAGATTTATGAACGCTTACACCAGAGCGAGCAACATGGGGCATCAATTTTGTTTAATAGCTTCCTAGAATGGTATTGGCCTTCCTTTAATGCCTATTCTTTTATCTTGGCACGGATGGATGAGTACGAAGCCGATCGCGTGTGGCGGCAAAAGCAGTCAAGTTGCTATTTAAGGAATTGGTTCGAGAGTTGAGTTTGGTTAAAGAGTAACTAGAGTGAAAATCGAGTCGATCCGCCGGACAATGCTTATTCCTCTATGTTGACTTTCCTGCACAGCCCGATCGCAGCAGAACAGAGCAATCTATGGTTAGAGCAGGCTTTGGCACAAAAAACCAATAATGCAGACACCCATCCCTGTCAACCGCGATCGACTAAAATCCCTAGGTTATCTCGATCGATCGCAAAAATTACTTGAGTCAGCAACCATACAAACCAGTGCAGCAGAACATCCAAGATGTGTTAAAAACTCAGCCGGATTGTGCAGAAGCAAACTATACCCTCGGACAACTTTTGCTAAACAAGGATGATGCAGCAGGTATTGCTTGCCTTTTCAAGGCAATGACACAAAGGATAGACTGGGTAATAGACCGCTGCGAGCTAATTTACATTTTTTTCGGGAAACGAGGTCAAACCGACGAAGCAGAGAAATATCGCGATCGAGCCTCGCAGCATTCTCAGATTCTGGTAAAAGCTCAACAGGAAAGAGCTGGCGCGAGCGATCGCGACCAACTTAAACCTCATACTCTCAAAGCATCAGAGGTAGATAAACTCAAACAGCAGTTAGCTCCCTATTCACAGGTTAAAGAAGCTTATCTGGTAGAGAAAGTTGTCACCTACTTTCCCGAAAAGTGCTTTTTTGTTCTAGGGATCGTTCGCAAACTAGGTTTGATTGAAACTGAGGATGCGGATCAAAATGTTGCCGAGCTGCCGGCTAAAAATTTGCCGTTTTCTACTGAAGTTTATGCGCTCATTTTGAACCACCGCAGTTCCGGCAATTAGAAGAAAAATATGTGCCAGGTGGAAGGGTCTTTAATTCTGCGACGTTAGTCCTAGGAGTGTTCTACATTCAATCTCAATTTATGCAGTCTAACAAACCCACGGCTCTGCCGAACTCAGTTAATTTATCGGTGAGTTGCTATAGTCGGCCTAATTGTGGATTTCATTCAGTTGACCGCTTGACAGTTGACCGCTTGACAGATGAGTGCACTTGACAATCATAAGGAAGAGGATTGGAGTAATGAATAGTTTTCTTTTAATTTCTCCCGATCGGGGTTTGGGCTTTAAACCAATTCTTTCTGGTAAATTTTGGCTAAAATCCGATCCGGATCTAGGTGTTGACAGCCCCAAAAAATGCTATAAAAAAATTAGTCATTGTACCGCAACTGTCATAGAATTAATAGTTATGCTGCTGTATTATCGGTGAGGGCGGTAGGTTAAAGATTAGGTGCTAGCACTTCAAAACCGCCTTTTTGGTTATTTCCTCATAATTTATGGGAAGATAAATAAATGAGTGGTATTGCGGAATATTGATGTGGCGCGTTGAACTATGTCTCCTCAAAAACAGTCTTATAGTTGGTCAGCTCTAGGCGTCGCGATCGCTGCGGTCGCGGTATCAACCTGTGGTATTGCAACGTTAAATGCTAGGTCAGACCGTGCAGCGAATCATGAGCGAGAACTCAATCATTTGCAAGCGATAGCAAACCGTTTGGATGCTTTGGAGTGGAGAGCTATCTATAAAAAACAAGTTGACTCCGAGTTAGAAGAAGCCTTGGGGAAGCAGCAAGAGCAGGCACAACGCAGTTTGGAGGCATTAAAAACAACTACCCCTTCCTTAGACCAGATGCAAAAAGTTGAATCTGCCTATCGCACCTATGCAACTGCTGTTAATCAACTCTTAAAGCTTCTGGAATCCAACCGCATTGAACAAGCGTTAGAACTTGATAAGACTCTAGTCAATCCGAGTTATGAGAAGTTGTATGAAATTGTCAGGGAGGCTACCGCGGAAGCTTCTCAAAGGTCTGCAAACCTGACTTACTGGGCGAATTTTGGTTTGGTGTTGATTGTTCTGTCTCTGATTTGTACTCTGGGTCTCGTATTTCGACAACAATACCTGCGAACTAACCAGCAGGTTCAGAACATGATTCTTGAAAATATGCGCCGCCGAGAAGAGCAATTAGAAGAAGATCGTCAACGTCTAGAGTCAAGGGTGAAAGAACGAACTCAGGAACTTCAGCAGACGAATAGTGCACTCTCGCAAGCGATATCCGATCTTCAACAATCGCAAATCCAGCTAATTCAAAGCGAAAAAATGTCAACACTCGGGCAGTTGGTTGCTGGAGTTGCCCATGAAATCAATAATCCAGTTGGATTTTTGGCTGGCAATATCCAACCTGCTTTAGATTACGTGAAAGATCTGTTTGGTTTAATTGACCTGTATCAAGAGAAATATCCTCAACCAGAAAAAGCAATTCTAGAGGAAATCGATGCTATAGATTTGGATTACATTCGTGAGGACTTACCCAAATTAATTGGGTCGATGAAAGAGGGCGTGATTCGGATTCGCGACATTAGCACCAGTCTGAGAACTTTTTCTCGTGCCGATAGCAGCTCTCCTGTTGCTTACAATATTCACGAAGGTATTGATAGCACTTTACTGATTCTCAAATATCGCCTCAAAGCCAACGAAACACGTCCAGCAATTGAAGTTGTCAAAGAGTATGGAAATTTACCTGCTGTGCGATGTTATGCCGGACAACTCAACCAGGTATTTATGAATTTACTCGCCAATGCTATTGATGCCCTAGACGAATCGAATCAGGGACGCAGTTTTGAGGAAATAAAAGCTCATCCCAATTGCATTTGGGTGAAGACTGAACTATCGAATGACTCTCAATCTGCCGTTATTTCTATTCGAGATAATGGTATAGGTATGACTGACGAAGTAAAACAGAAAATCTTCGACCACCAGTTCACCAGTAAGGCTGTTGGTAAAGGCACAGGTTTGGGATTGGCAATTGCTCGTGCGATCGCGGTTGACACCCATGCTGGGACTCTGGAGGTGAATTCAACTCCCGGAAACGGTGCAGAGTTTGCGATCGCAATACCTATTAAAGCTAAGTTCAAAACTTTAGCCTGAGCTCAAGTTTGCTAACCGTTATGTTGCATCGTCGGTACGATCGCCCTTTACGCCAATCGGGAGTACATCTTCCACAGACAACAGGAAGCCGATCGGCTCAAACAACTCGATCGGCAATATGCGCCCTTTGCTAACAAAATGCTAGAACTGAGTCAGAGGTTTGACGGCGCAGCGATTCTCAATTTACTGGAACCGTATGTGCAGTCATGCTACACGTCATCAATACCTATTACAAAAACCCTGCAACATTAGGTTGAGTAGAGTAATGAAATTCCGCAATTATTCTTTAGTTATAATTGTGAGAAATTAAACTTGCATTGCATTCCCAAACTTTCCTGTCTTCAAATTATATGCGTTTATATGCGTTTATATACCTCGCTCGGCGGTTGACATATCAATCAAAAATTGATGTAATTCAAGCCGGTGCTATAAAAATGGAAAATCCCTGTTGGCAAAGATTTTTAATTTGTTTTTAATTTGTAATTTGTCTGAGGAGTTAACCCGTGTCAGTTGAAACCGCACCCCCAATCGGCACCATTCTAGTGGTGGATGATAACCCCACAAATATTCAGGTTTTATTTGATGTTTTGAGCGAGATCGGATACCGAGTGGCGCTCGCCAAAAGTGGAGAAGCTGCCCTGCAACGCCTCGACTCCTATCATCCCGATTTGATTCTGCTGGATGTGATGATGCCGGGGATTGATGGGTTTGAAACCTGTGGGCGGCTCAAAGGCGATCGCACCACCAGCGACATTCCGGTGATTTTTATGACAGCCTTGTCTGATTCAGTCGATAAAGTGAAAGGGTTGAGCTTGGGTGCCGTCGATTATATCACCAAGCCTGTCGAGCACGAAGAAGCACTGGCAAGGATTCGCGTCCATCTGAAACTGCGCGATGCCCAAAAGAAAGTTGAACAAAGGACGATCGAGCTTTCCCAAGCGCTAAACGATCTAAAACAGACGCAGGTACATTTGGTGCAAAGTGAAAAAATGTCATCCCTGGGGCAATTGGTGGCTGGTGTAGCCCACGAAATCAACAATCCCCTCAATTTCATCTCTGCCAACATCCAACCCGCCAAAGAACACATTCAAGATTTGATGACTTTTCTGGAGTTGTACGACGAATGCCATCCCCAGCCCCATCCCAAAATTAAAGCCTGGATGGATAATGTAGATGTAGAGTATCTGCGAGAAGACTTGCTCAAGCTGCTCCATTCTATGCAATTAGGGAGCGATCGCATCCGCCAACTCGTCCTTTCCCTCCGCAATTTCTCCCGTCTCGACGAATCAGAAGTCAAACCCGTCGATATTCACGAAGGCATCGAAAGCACCCTGCTGATTTTGCAACATCGCCTCAAAGCCTGTGCTGAACATCCTACCATTCAAGTCATCAAAGACTACGGGCAATTGCCAATGGTGGAATGCTACCCGAGTCAACTCAACCAGGTATTTATGAATCTGTTCAGCAATGCCATTGATGCGCTGGAAGATGGCATCAGGAAAACTCCCGGACGGCTTAATCCCACGATTTCCATCCACACCTCCATCGGCGATGCTAACTGGGTGACGATCGCGATTTCCGATAACGGCACCGGCATTTGCTCAGAAGTGCGATCGCAACTTTTCGATCCCTTCTTCACCACAAAACCGGTGGGCAAAGGCACGGGATTGGGACTGTCGATCAGCCATCAAATCGTCACAGAAAGACATCGCGGCAAGATTGAATGTTATTCTACACTGGGGCAAGGCAGCGAGTTTGTGGTGCAAATTCCCGTGCAAAAAATCGATCGAGTTGCTTAGGGGGAATTTGATTTTGAATCAGAAATTTCTATGTTTTGGGAAATATTATGGTTTAGTTACCCATCGCTCGCGGCAGACCGACAGAGTATTTTGACATACTCCGCTGGCTAAGGTCAGGGAGTCGCCGGACTGCCGCCCCCAACCGCGCGCCATCCATTACCTCAACACCCCGAACAAACACCCGTTTGGGCCAAACCTATTTCTATCAAGTAGAAGCCTCCGACCCCGATGGCAATCCCCTTACCTATACACTATTAAATCCGCCCTTCGGCATGGCATTTGCAACGCCCGCATCAATGCCGAATGGAATGGCATTTCAAGAAGGACTTATCACTTGGACTCCCGGAGTATCGCAGCTCTTAACCCATCCCATCGCCGTCAGAGTTAGCGACGGTTTGGGAGGATTGGCTACTCAAACATTCAATTTAAGGTAGTAATAAATATGTAGTGAAATTTAATTACAGTAATTGAATACATAGGATAATTTTATAACTCACACAATCAAATTTTGTGATTTTAATATTTCTTTACGCGCTCGAATGTAGATTTATACCATTTTTCTAAAATCGTGCAACACTCTTCGACCCCCCTAGCCCCCCCGCTGCATTGCGGGGGGGAACAAGAATACTGTTGCATTCTTTTTTAAAATTGGTATTAGTTACACTTATGCTATAGCAATCCTAAATGATTATACTCGTTACTTTCGCTCTGCCTGGTAAGGCAGATCCGGAGGCTGTGCCTCCACCATTTTCGCAGACGACGCAGAGCAAGAGGGACATCGGTTAAGAGGCGGGAGCCTCTTAACCAGTTATTGAAAATGATTTAGGATTGCTATATCATAACTAACTATTGCTGGAATCCTTGATATCAGCCAACATTAGTTTAGTCATATAATCTGCTATTTTTACGACCAAATTGACCTGATTGTGGTTCAAATCACAGACTTAAAAATGGTAGAATTCATAATAAGAAACCAAAATACAAATGTCTTAGTTGGGGGCGTCAATTGGTCGAAAATCCTACCAACACAGTAATTATACCAATTTTAAAAAAGAATGCAACAGTATTCTTGTTCCCCCCGCAATGCAGCGGGGGGGCTAGGGGGGGTCGAAGAGTGTTGCACGATTTTAGAAAAATGGTATTAGCTCACAAACAAAAGATTTAATCGAGCGACTTCTTTAGGAGAAGATTTCTTTGGCTGGTATAGCTAGAAGCACGGGTGTTTCTCAAAAATGGTTACAGGATTACGTAAATAATAAATATGCCTCAATCGAACGCATAGTAAAGGTTAAACCTCAAAAAAAAGTCAGATTGAATGTTGAATGTGATGAATTATGGTCATTTGTAGATTGCCAAGAAAATAAGCAATGGGTGTGGTTAGCAATGGATAGATCAACCAGAGAAATTATTGGTGTTTATATTGGCGATAGTAACGAAGAAGGAGCAAAACAATTATGGAATTCTCTACGTCCTGTAGATCGACAATGTGCTGTTTGGTATACAGATTTTTGGGCTGACGGTAGCTTGTATTTTTCCAAGCAAATGCCATCAACCAGTTGGTAAAGACAGTGGAAAAACTAATTACATTGAAAGATTTAATAATACATTGCGCCAACGTGTTTCTCGTCTAGTAAGAAAGACTCTTTCATTTTATAAAAAGTTAGAAAACCATATTGGTGCTATTTGGTATTTTATCCATCATTACAACTATGTTTTGAGCCAATAAATATCTAATCACTACATATTTATCACTACCCACCGCCGCAAGCAACCCAGATTTCTCCTTCAAATAATCCCTCAGTTTCAGCCGCATCAGCTAGGGACAGAAACGCATTTGTGCCGACTGAAACACGCAGTTCATCTAATCTGGCTCGCTCGTGAATAGTGACAATTGTATCCCAGTCGTCTGTTTTGTAGAGTCTAAGTTTTATCATGATAAATCGTGATGATTGGGTTGTGCGCTCGACAATTTCCAAATCCTCTCTCACGATCGCTCTTGCGGCAGTTCACCTCTGAACTTCAACAAGGATGTCTGGGATCGATCGAGTATCGATCGACAATTGCTATACTTGAACAAAGGATCTGTCCTTTCGCGATCGGATAGCTGACAGCCATGACCCAAAGCATCAATCCCACAACCATACCGCCCGCCTTTCCCGATCACACGCAACTCCCAGACTCCGACGGCACGTTTGTGAAAAACTTCCAAGAACTTCCCCAGAGTATCCTGCTCACCGACTCCCTGGAAACCACGCTGCAAACTCTTCACCCGGACGGACAGTATGCGATCGGTCAAGATTGTGGCATTTACTGGCGCGAAACCGACCCTCCCGAACGTGGAGCCGAAGCCCCTGACTGGTTCTACGTCCCCAACGTCCCGCCCCTGTTAGATGGCGAATTTCGCCGCTCTTACGTGTTGTGGCGGGAGTATATTGTGCCGTTAATTGCGATCGAGTTTGCGAGCGGCAACGGTTCCGAAGAACGGGACAATACTCCGTTATCTCGCTTACCCGAAGGTGGGAATCAGAAACCAGGAAAGTTTTGGGTTTACGAGCAGATTATTCGGATTCCTTACTATGCGATATACGTCGTTAAAACAAGTGAATTGGAAGTCTACAATTGGGTGAATACTCGTTATCGCCGCCTGGAACCGAACGATCGCGGACATTACCCGATCGACCTGATGGGTGTAGAGTTAGGCGTGTGGGAGGGTAGCTATCAAAATCAGCCCATGCGATGGTTGCGTTGGTGGGATAGTGAGGGGAATTTGTTATTGACGGGTAGCGAACAAGCTAGACTCGAACGCCTCCACACGGAACAGGAACGCCAACGGGCCGATCGCGCACAGCAAGCGCAACGGGATGCGATTCCCCAACTTTTGGCGATGGGTTTAAGTGTAGAGCAAGTAGCTGGGGCTTTGTCGCTGTCGCTCGAAGATGTGGAGAGATTTGTTGGGTAAAGTGCGATCGGCCTCAAATACAACTGAATCGGGAGTATGATGAATGTCGATTCTGTCATGGGAACAAACTCTAGCCGATGGAGGGGAAAAGTAGCGCCTCAAAAAAACTACCGCCCCAAACTCACACCGCGATATAATTCCTCGATCGCCATATCAAGCTCTATACTCTGAAATATGGCTCTATCTCCCGCACCATAAACTACCGTTTCCCAACGTTCTCCACTCTCATCTTGCACCCGACGGCGACACTCCACCCGCATCTGGTCTTGCGAGATTAAAACATATTCTTCCAAGGATTCAAGCTGTTGATAATCTGCAAACTTATCAGTGCGATCGAAGTTTTCAGTTGCAGGGGATAGCACTTCGGCAATTAACTTAGGATAGCGCTTCACATAGCGATCGTTACGATCGCGCGGTTCGCAGGTGACAAAGGCATCTGGATAGTAGAAAAACGCATCGGCATAATTCACTTTGACATCACCGGAAAAAAACTGACAGTCACCTTCGCGCAGGTGAAGATTGATCGCGGTTAAAAAATTAATACTCAGACGGTTACGATCGTCGCTACCTCCGGCCATTGCGTAGACTAAACCGTGCCGGTATTCATGGCGGATGATATTCTGGTGTTCGAGTGCAAGGTAATCTTGGGGGCTAAACCCGGAGGGAATTGCAATCATGATGTGGCATTTTGTGTGAAAATTTGGTGATCGCAGCGACGGATTGAGAGTGGAATAATGGGTTCAAATTCTGCATTTACCACTCCAGCAATCATGCAGTTTTCCGGGTGCGTCCGCCAAATCGACGGACATGGCGAGAGCCAATGCGGACAATCCAGATTTGACCATCCAGATAACGGCTTCGAGGCGCGAGCAAGCAGCGATTTCACTAGCGCTAATTTCAAAAGCTGCTGTCTCAATGTCGATCGCTACAATCTTACCATATCGAGTGACCGGTGCAGACAGTTGATGAATGTCGTATTGGTAACTAATCCAAGCAAATTGTTATACGGCGATAACTTTCACATTTTTTAGGCTAACTTCTCAAACTTTCTTGACTTGAACCCTCTCCTAGCTCAAGCTCAATGATAAACAACACTGCTAGCGAAATTGTCAACTTATTACACAAGTGTAGGTAGCGACTATAGGGAATTTCTCGCTGAGCACCAGTACCACCGCTCCTCTAAAAAACATTTTCTCCATTTCTCCATATTGAGGCATGATGTGAGCCGTTTCTTAACATACTGTCTAAGCCATCTGTGAAAGTGTAAAATGGTTTTGTTTGTTCAAAAGGATTAGCTTTTTTATCTTTACTAACGTCCTTCATGTATTTATTCAATGTCATTGATTGAAATTGGTCGTAGGAGCGCCCCAGAAAAATATTGTTTAAACAAGCAAATATTACAAAAAAGCTTGTGATAGATTCATAGGCTTGACCGTAATATAACTTGACAGCTTCAAATGACTTTGAGCCAACTATTTTATCATCAACATCTTCATCACCAATTCGTGAATGTACAACCATTTGGCTCAACTGATTATATATCTTAAAATAATCCGAAAAAATTGAAATATATTGCCTTAAATGCTGGGTCTTAAGATTATTTGAGTAAAATTCCAAAAATTCTGCAAATCCTTGTGGATGGTCGCGTTTAATTGTATATATCAATTCAATCGCCGGCTCTAAAAGTTTTTCAAAACGAGGATAAAACAGGCTATCGAAGAAATTAAATGCAACCTCATTAAAGTTTGATACTTTAGTTTCGCAAAAATACTTTTTGCGTTGTTTTTCGTAGTGTTCTATAGCTTTTGCGACCCTTTTCTTTTGCCCTTTTCCCTCTTGTAGTACAAAGATATTTTTAACGGCTGTCCAGAGATTGCTTGCATTCGGCACGTCGAATTGTAGTGCTATATCTTGCGTTTTTATATTGGGAACGAGCCTTAAATAAGGTGCTATTTTGGAACCATACAATAAAGAAGGAAATGCTATGGCAGAATTAATTTCGTCGCGGTTAAATGCAAAAAATGGGTGCAAATTTAAAACAATTGCATTTTCGCCTTCACTCTCTTCAATGACTACATTTTCTTCTGGCTCAAAATGAGCATTAGGCGGATTTGCTCTAACTATCAGCGAAATTGATATTCCACAAGACTTGCAATCAAAAGTATGAGATTGATATTTTTCAGTGCCAACTCCTGCCCGCAGAATATAGTTTTCTCCGCATATCTCACAACGAGCGTAACCGCGTAAAACTGCCATGCCATCTTCTTACTTCGTCTTACAAGGACACTTGCTAACGTGCTGTACTCATTATCGATCGCACAACCGCTACCCTGTAACAATAGCTCAGTCTTTGGAAAAGGCGATCGCCCATAACAACAGCAGCCCAAAAATATAACTACTGTTTCCCCCCAAAACATCCTAAAATCCATCACAACAAACCGCGATACCGAATAAAAATCAACACCACCGCCCACGAGCCCAAAGCAACCTTTGCAGCCACCAAAATATTCAGCAAAGGCACCACACCACCGCTAACTAATGCCCCAAACTCTCCATGCGGCAACTCGTACCCACACAAAGTGATCGCAGACAACACCACAAAAACCAATACTGAAATCTTCTCCCAAGTCGCCGCGTGCGATCGCTCGTAAATCCGCTGCATCCACTCCGATGACGAAGTAATAGCCACCAAACCGATCGCAGTTCCCCCCGCGACACCCGCCGCAAAACCGCCCCCCGGAGTCAAATGTCCCCGCAGCGACAATTCAATACTCACCAAAGCCGCAATAGTCGCTCCCAAACGGGCTAAAACAATCGAAGGTTGATCGGTAAACTGATAAATTGTGCAGGACGGTCTTTCAGTGGCTAAGAGAAAATTAGCGCCCATAATGGCGATCGTAAATACCACCACTTCAAAAATCGTGTCATACAGCCGATTTCTGAAAATAATCGCCGATACTGCATTCGGAATCCCGCTATCTTTGACAATCAATTCTACTATCGCCAGACCTGATAAACCTGACGCTGGATTGGCAAAAAACAGCATTTTAATGTAAAGCAATATCCCCGCCGCAATGTAAACCCATTTCATCGAGCATCCTCCCCTGAATCTGAAGCGATTTTATAATCAAGACTGGTATATTTTAATGAAATCTCAGCTTGCATGATGTCATACAGCCGTTGGATTCTAGTCACTGTTTGATAAGGTTTTTTTACTACCTCACCTGCTGCATCATCTGCCACAGGCACACAAGTTGCATGGATTTCTTTCTCCATCAGGGCGCGGTGTAAAGCCTCCTGACTTGTGAAAGGTACTACCTCAATGCGGAGATAATACTTGCTAAAAATTCTGCGGAAATCTTCCAGCAACCGGCTAAAATCGCGGGCGTTCTCTACTTTCAACTCTACTGTCAAAACATCGCCCTCAGTCTCGACTTTCTCCTCTTCCAACACGCCCAAACGCATCACCAAGGACGATCGCACCGCCACCGCATACAGCGTTATTGCCAGCATCGTACCCATCAAGGCTTCCGTCAAAGCCACATCTGCCGCCCCAAACACTGAATAGATCAATGCTGCGATCGCACCTAATATGCCGCGAATGATTAGGGCATGGTAGGGATTGACCTGAACTACTACCATACAAGCAGCCAAGGGCAACAGTGCAGTTAAGATATAGATATAGCTATCATCATTCATAAGGCCTCTGGTGGAAACTCCGTCTGATTTTCTTCCTCTTCACTGGAACAGTGCGCCAACACATATCCCAGCATGGTATTCCAAATTGCTAAGGAAATAATGGCTAAAGTTAGCAGGGGCCATCTACCAGGTATTCTGATCAGCAGCCCGACAACGATCGCGATCGAACCCAAGGTATCTGAAACCGAAAGACTGTGTAACTTAAATAATACCGATCGCTTGCCCAGTAGGTGAGAAGTCCCCCAAAACCAGAAGACTATTCCTACACCGATAAACAGATAACTCAACACATCAATCATAGGTCATTCATTCGCTTTATTATATGTGCCAGCAGCATTAATCCCGCATTTCCTACTGTGAGGATAATTGCCCCCACAGCGCCAATCATCCAATCGTCGCGCAAGACAGAGATGAACAAAGTCATAATTCCTGCCTTTGTGGAAATACTGCCCAATGCCAGCATTTTCTGCCAAACATCATCATCCTTCAATGCCTCGTACATGGGCATGAGCATCGCTGCAATCATCGCAATTAAGAGCAAGTTCATGGCTTTTCAATCGGCAGAATCCGGTGGACTTCGTAGCAGCCTTGTTGGTTGTGTCTCACCACAATTGTTTTGGGTGTAAAGGTGATCAGAAATACATCCAAAAATATCATGATCGGCGATCGTTTGAGTTTTGCCCGTTCCAAAATCATGTCTTCTCCGTTATGGGGACGGATGATAATTTCCAAGGCCTCAATGTATGCTACTGGAATCGCGATCAGGATTTTTTTGAGCATACTCAGCCATTCCTCGATCCTTTCCGGGGGTGTATTGCCGCGGGGTAGGAGAAATGCAATCAGCACACCAATGATAATATTTGGTACGGTGAAATCTGCGGTTAGCAAAAACCAAATTGTCAATCGTAATATGAAACTTCCAATCATCTTTTTTCCTCCTTGCATACCTTCGTTATAGCTGCTGTCAGTAGGGCGCAGGTGGTTGGAATTGGTGGGCGAGGTCTAGTTTGCATAAAGATTGTTTTGTAGGTGTGAAAAAAAACCGTTTTGCCTCGGAAGTGGGGGCTTCCTGAGATACCTACTCAGACTACCGGATAGAGGCTACCGATACTTTGAGCAGTCGAGATTCCGATTTAAGTGTGGGTTCCTGTCGCTAATGCCATCCAAAAGAGTACGATCAAGGTTAGAGTCATCACACCTACCAGATGATCGAATTGCTCGGCTACACGCGGCAGGGCGATCGCTAACCGTTTAATAATTAAAACATAAATCAGCCACCCGATCGCGATCGTGCCAATTGCTTTGATGATGCTCTCAATGGTATAAGCATCTAAGTACACTATATTGGCGATAATTAGCCCGCCCATCAAAAGTGCGATCGCTGGCCACAAACCCGGCTGGACTTCCTGTTTTTCGCCGCGCGGGATAAAGATGAATTTGGCGAAGGATATCGCTGTACCTACGGCGGCAATATTCATGGCGATTACCTGCCAAGGTAAGAGATTTTTGACAGTCAACACTTTTGCCCCAAATCCTGCGAACAAGGGAAATCCAGAAATGGAAAGACTGGCGATAACTAGGGCAATCCAAAGGTTAGGATCGATCGCCTTAGATTGCAATTCCTTGAGGCTGCGGCTTGGTAAGGAACCTGCAAGTAAGAAGAGGCTTGATTTAACTAAACCGTGAGCGAGCGCATAAAATCCCCCGACTGCCGGTGCTGCTAGAATAAAGCCTAACTGGGAAATTGTGTGAAAAGCCAGCATCCGTTTGGTATCTTTTTCAAACACGGCATAGGAAACTCCCATTAAAGCTGTCGCCACGCCAAAAATCCTGACGATACTATCAATATCATCGGAAATCAAAGCACAGCGTAACAAAGGTAAGATACTAGCTTTAATCACGATTCCTGAGAGTAATGCGGAGACTGGGGTTTCTGATTCTGAGTGAGTTAGCGGCAGCCACAATCCCGAGACAAAAATCCCGCCTTTAATCAACAATCCCAGAAAAATCAGGGCTAAAGCTTCTGGCGGCGCACCTTTTAAACCGTCAAACAGAAAGGAATTATGTTTTTGATAGACTAGCACCGCGCCCACGAGGTAAAATAGCATGGCGGTGTTGCTGACAAATAGATAGCGCAAGGCTACCCATAAAGAGCGATCGGTGCGAGGATAGGCCATTAACAGAAAAGCTGCAATCCCGCTGACTTCTAGGGCGACGTATAAACTGACAAAATCTGCACAGATAAAGGTAGCATTTATACTGCCGTGCAGAATAATCATCTGGGAGTAAAAGAAGGCTGATTTACCGCTGTGCCAACAGTAGAAAATCACCGCAGCAGTTACTATGGCATTTGTCAAGATAAAGTAAGCGCCTAACGGATCTGCGACTACTTGAACGCCGAAATTATCTAGTAAGTTCAGTTTGAGGGGCGACTTTTCGAGAAATAGTTGTAGCGCGTAGCCTGCTGAAACAAAGGTGATGGCTAAGGCGAGATATTTGTCAAGCTTGGGGAGCAGATAAATGACGAAACCGATAAAAAATGGTAGTGTCAGCCAAGCGATCGTAATAATATTCATGGATAGGTTTTACGGCGTGTTATTTTTCTCGATCTCGCTGGTTTCTAATGTGGGATTATCCCGTGCTAGCTTCATCACACCCACCAGCATCAAGGCTTGAATCGAAAAGCCGATGACGATCGCAGTTAAGATGATCCCCTGGGGGACTGGATCGGCGAAAGCTCTATTTTTGACATCTCCCATAATTGGCGTGAACAAGCCATTGAGGGATGCAATCACGACATAATAGGCAATTACACCGGTGCTCATCACGTCCATAGAGACGATCTTCATCACCAGGTTCTTTTTGAGGATGATACCAAAAAATCCGCACAATATTGTGGCAAATACGAAGGCTTCTAACACGGAAAGTTTTGTTGCTTAAGGTTTGGTGATAATCATACCTTACTTAGGTACTACTAAAAAAGTAGAGCTGTTCATTTTCCAGCTCAGTAGAGTGGAGATTTACTCTACAACAGATAAAATTAGGGCGGGTAAGCTTTCCGACAGTTGCAGAGCTTTTGGAACTAATGTTAAATCTGATGGGGGATTGTAATCGGGACGCTCGCGATCGCATCTGTGCAGGATAGTCGCGCGCGATCGCACTTTGAGGCAAAAGAACGACGATCGCAATTTTGTCTCAATCACCAGACACCGGGTGTTCATATTGTCGCTATCAACTACCGCCCCAAACTGACACCGCGATGTAATTTCTCGATCGCCACATCAAGCTCTATACTCTGAAAGAGCGAAGCGCGATCGCGACTATTTAACATATATAGTTTTAGCGGTAGAAAGAATTTCAAAGGCGGCGAATCGGGTTGAAACTGCGATCGATCGCCCGTTTACTAATTAGATCGACTGGTTTGCTGAGGATTGCTTCGAGTTCTTCCTGCATTTGGGCGCGATCGAGTAAACCCCAGTTGCTTTTCGCGCCAAAGGCAACGCCGGATATCGATGTCGCTGTCTTCGGTGAAAGTCGTCGCGAAGGACGGAACCAAACAGAGAGAGTTCGATGATTTGCCTGTGTTGGCAGAATTTGGTGATTTGGTCGATTGCTAGGGCGATCGCACTTTTCATTCAGCCTCCTCAATCTTTATCTAGAGCCATTTCAGCAAATAGTTTCGGTAATTTACAGGTATGACACCGAGAGCTTATAGAGCGAATTGAGCGATCGTACTTTTGTACAGTACGATCGCGTGGCTCGATCGCAGAGCGCGATGGTGAGCAATGCTGCGGCCGCTGGGTGGTCAAAAGTTGTCATAAAACTTCTTGCAATTGCAAATCCGGTTTGAATACTCCTTTTATCTATTGGTCTTGGAAGACTAACTTTGTTTGTTTAGTCGCGATTTAAATCTCATAATTATCGAGGGGAAACAACCCGGATATGATTTATTTACCGCCTAGCAGCTTTTTAGCACCTTGTGTTAGTGTATTTTTAAGCCTGGTTTGGCGCTTGATGCACTCTAAATAATTTCCCAATGTGGGCATCTGATTCTTGAAACTCATGTTACTAATAAAACTGTGTTTTTGCGGTTCATTGTGAGTTGCTCCGGCGGCGACTGTGTTGTGAATTAGAAGTTAAACGGCTCCGTGCGATCGTCTTGTACCAATTTAGAGTTTTGTACGGAATAATGTAAGAGAGCGGTGTATCCAGTTGTAAGAGTAGTTGAATAACTACTGAGGACGAGTAAAAAGCCGTTAGATATCAGTCCGCAAGCATAATGCGCTCTATCAACAACGTCAAATTTGTCTATTTCCTCTCCTGGAAAACGTGTCTTGCTACGACTGAGGCTTTACCAAATTAAATACAGGTCATCTAAGTAAAACTTACTTTTTTATAGGACATATTTTTATGACCAGATTACATCTCACGAGTCACATGAGACGTAGAATTTCTAGTGTTGTGGATTCTTCAATTGCTGTTGTGCAATCTTTAAAGCTTGGGGCAGTTTTAGCTGTAGTGTGTCTTGCTTGTGTTTTGATTAGTGTTCCGGTTTTTTCGCAAATTCAGTTACCGAATAATACCATAAGAATAGGAGTCAGGACTTCTGCTTACCCAATTGGCAATAATGTAAGTAGAGGGCTAACTACAAAGCAACCTGGTGGCTTATGTGGAATTTTTGGTCAGGAGTTAAAGCAGGAGTTAGCTAGTAAGGGTCAACAAATCGAAGTTAAATACGTTTCTATTCTGAATCAACATTTAGGAACTGTTAAGCCTAGATATGATGGCTTGAGAAAAAGAGAAGTTGATATTGAATGTGGTCCAAATTCAATATCATCTAAGAATCTTAAAACAGGTCAAGGTATTGCATTTTCAAATAGTTTTTATGACACTGGTGTGAAGCTTATATTGACCGAAAAATTGGCTGAGGAGTTGAATTCAGGAATTCTGTTGCTAAACGAGATTAAAATTGGCGTGGTTAAAGAATCTACTACAATAGGAGTATTGCAGAGTCTAGACAATATCAATCAAAAAAACGTTGTTTATTATGAAAGTGGTCGTGAAGCTTTAAATGCTCTTAAAGCCAATAAAGTAGAGGCATTTGCTAGTGATGCACTTATTGTGTGGACTTTCCTCAAAAAGGGAGTTAATCAACCAGGACAACCATCTAGAGAACCCTACGAAAATTATGGATACACTATCTACCCAAATAGCTCATTAAAAAGCGCATATTTAACTAGCGAACCAACAGAAAAATATGGTATGGCAGTTAATAAAGATCTGCCGTTTTCCGACGATCTACTAAATGCGATCAACAATACTTTAAATAAGTCTAAATTGTCCAGCTATAAGCAAACATTAAAAGACTTTGAAACAATACCCTATAGTTTGTTTTGGACTTATTTGCAAAAATCATGGCGTTTTTCTAAAGATTATATATGGGTAATATTTGTGCCATTCTTTTGGGAGTTACTAATTGAATTTTCGAGTTCAAATTTGCCAGAAAATCTGCGGAAACGAATTAGATTAATCTCAGCAATAGTAGTAAGTTTATTAATTATATTTATACTTGTTAATGGGTTTTTGGTGTGGGTTATACCGCTGATTATTTCAGGGTACTAACCGCTGTTTGATAGTCGTTAATTTTCAATCATTTGCTCACAAAAATCGGCTGTTTTAGTGCATTTATCGATTGACTCAGATAGAAGTAGCAAAACGCATTGGAATCGATCGCCCTAAAATCACTACCTTGCTGCGTAGCCAACTATCTGGGTTTTCCACCGATCGCCCGACAATGACTTACCATCAGAACGACAGACCATATCCATGCAACCGGACTCGATCGAACTAAGCTAAACTAAGCTAGGTAAATGACTTTATATACTCATGACTATTTTTACTCTGCGATCGATCAAAAAAGACTTCGGCATCAAAGAACTCTTGACAGATGCCAGTTTCAGCCTCGACGAAGGCGATAAAGTCGGACTCATCGGCACCAACGGTTCCGGGAAATCCACGCTGCTGAAAATGATTGCAGGTTTGGAGTCGATCGACTCTGGCGATCGCTGGGTCAATCCAGGCTCTAAAATAGTCTATCTCCCCCAACAGCCGGATTTAGACGAAAATCATACGGTTTTAGAGCAAGTATTTGCCGACAGCGGCGAACAAATGGCTTTGGTGCGGGAATACGAGGAAATTTCCGATCGATTGTCTCACGGCAAAGGCGATACCGACAAGTTGATGGCGCGTCTGTCTGCGGTGTCGGCGCGCATAGATGAGGTGGGCGCGTGGGATTTGGAAACCAAGGCGAAATTGATTTTGACCAAGCTGGGGATTGAGGATTTTCATGCAAAAATTGGCGGCTTGTCCGGCGGCTACCGCAAGCGAATTGCCTTAGCAACGGCTTTGCTGTCGGAACCAGACGTGTTGCTGATGGACGAACCGACAAACCACTTGGACGCGCTGTCTGTGGAGTGGTTGCAGAACTATTTGAACGGCTATCGCGGTGCACTGCTGCTGATTACGCACGATCGCTATTTTCTCGATCGCGTGACCAATCGCATCCTGGAGATCGATCGGGGCGACCTTTACAATTATGCAGGAAATTACGCTTATTACTTGGAGAAAAAAGCCCTAGCTGAAGAATCCGCCGCCAGCACTCAGCGCAAACACGCCGGAGTATTGCGGCGCGAGTTGGAATGGCTCAAACGCGGGCCGAAAGCGCGGAGTACCAAGCAAAAAGCTCGGATCGACCGCATTAAGGATATGCGCGCCCAGGAGTTCAAAACAGTTAACGGCAAAGTCGAAATTGCCACAGCGGGGCGCCGGATTGGCAAGAAGGTGATTGAGTTATTGAATATCTGTAAAGCCTATGGCGATCGCACTTTAATTAAAGATTTTACCTACAATTTCACTCCCGAAGACCGGATTGGCATTATTGGTAGCAACGGTGCGGGAAAATCGACGCTGATGGATATCATTACCGGACGCATTCAGCCGGATTCGGGTACTGTCGAAATTGGCACAACCATTCATATCGGTTATTTTGACCAGCATTCAGAGGATTTGACACCCAATGAAGACCAGCGGGTGATTGAATACCTCAAAAGCGTGGCGGAATTGGTACAAACGGCGGATGGGGAAATCATTACCGCTTCTCAAATGCTGGAAAAGTTTCTGTTTCCGCCCAACCAACAGTATGCACCGATTAACAAGCTTTCCGGCGGGGAAAAGCGCCGCTTATTTCTGTTGAAGGTGCTGATGAGCGCGCCCAACGTGCTGATTCTAGACGAACCGACAAACGACCTGGACGTGCAGACTCTGGCGGTTTTGGAGGATTATCTCGAAGACTTTAACGGCTGCGTAATTGTAGTTTCGCACGATCGCTATTTTCTCGATCGCACGATCGACATGGTGTTCGCCTTAGAACCGGGCGGTAATTTGCGCTTGTATCCCGGCAATTACTCGGTATATTTGGACTACAAAAAAGCCGAAGAAGCCAAGGAAATCAAAGGACAAAAAGACCCAGAAAAAGTTAAGCCTACCCCTGAATCTAACAATTATAAAGCCAAAAATCCGGCCAAATCGACTAAAGTTTCGTTCAATGAGAAGCGGGAATACGAGCAATTAGAGACTAAAATTCCGCAGATGGAAGCTGAGAAAGAAGAGATTGAGAAGATTTTGTACAACAATGCTCCGAGCGGGTTTGCGGAGGTGAAGAAGTTATCGGATCGTTTGGCTCAATTGACTCAGGAAATTGATACTGCGACTGAGCGGTGGTTGGAGTTGGCCGAACGAGTCGGTTAACTTGGGCGTGTAAGTAGAACAGCACGAAAAAACAATAATATCTTGTAGGGTCTTGTAGGGGCTGGTTTAGTGTAGGTTCTATACTAGAAGTGAGTTTACTGTTGCAAAACCCGCCCTCTCCCCACCTGATGTTTATTTGTACCCACTTACTTATAGTTAAGTATGCTAATTTATTGGGTCATTCAATAGCTATGTGCAATATTTGTTTCTCTCCGGGGGTTATAGTCCGATCAAAAAGCTTGCTGGAAAATGTAAGTTGAGCTGTGAATTTTTTAAAGGCAGTGTTATAAAAACTACGAAGAATAAAAGATATGAATGTACTCGGTGTTATTGGAGAACAAACAGGTATTCTACAATTTTTGAATTGTCCCAGAGTTAGATGAGATTTCGGGTGATCTAATTCCTGATGGTTGTCGGGATCGTAATCAAATCTAATTGGTACTGGCAATATATTTTTTGCTATTATGTCTGCATATATTTCGTCATTTTCATAAATCTCAGGCTCGTTCTGAAAATTTTCTAAAAATGGTGAGGGAAAGAAGGCTAATCTATGTGAAATTAAATTAAATTTCTCATAAGTATACATCAACTGAATTAACGCACCATCAATCATTTTGACATTATAGTTGTTATTTTTATCTAACTCCTCATACATCTCTTTGTAATCAACATTTTTCAAGACTATTGAGAGATCCTGCATCCCAGAATATGCGAGTTTATAACTACCTTTACCAGTCTCTGTACAGGAAGGAAAATTTTGTTTATCTGATAAACCAATTGATATTAATTGTTTAGTTATCGCATTAATTTCTCTGTAAATCTCTTGATGGCTAGTCATTAAACTTATTCATAAATTAGATTTTACTTGATGCAAAACAATAGTTTTAGATGATTTGCTGCTGGATATGTTCAAAATTATCAAAGCTTGTCTTTGAGTTGATTTACTAAATCTTGGGGTAAGTCTTCTTTTTGGATAGCACCTTTATCAAGAGCTTCAAGTACGTCTTGTAGGCTACTACGTGACTTAGCTATAAGACCGCGTTCTTTTGGGTTTATTTCTCTATTGATAACATTCATTTTCTGGCGTTCTTCTTCTGTAGGATAAGTGAATTCAAGAACAAAGTCTTTTTCCCTAATTTTATTAAATTCTTCTACTAAACCTCTCATATTTTCACCATAACCTAATACTCTTAGCCAAGCTTTGCTTCTTGTCATCGCAGTAAATAAGATATTCCTTTTTCTGGCAAGTTCTGAACCTGAGAAGCATTCTTGAGCATTGATTACATATATCATTGCAGCTTCATTTCCTTTAGCTCTATTGATACTCGTAAAAGTGATCGTTTCTTCACGAAAAAAATCATCGGGTGAAGTTGTTACTCCAGCAAGGTTAGAGTTAATCCCCTTTTCAAATAGTAAAGCTCTAGCGTCTCCAACAGCCTGTCTAGTTGTAAGTGGATTAGAGTGGATAACCATTATATCGTCACCTTTTAACTCATCTTCCTTAATATTCCTCTCTATTTCATTGATTAACCATTCAAGTTGTGCTTGGTTACTCTCAAAAGATTTTAATATAATTAAGTCTTCAATAGGTGAATGAGATTCCAGGAACTTAGGACTGGTATTGTTAGTCCTAGAAAGCTTAACAAATTTTCCATCTTCCAGGCTTCCTGCCTCTACTTCATAACCAATATCTCTCCATAATCCAGCATTTTCAAACATCTGGATTAATCCTTCTTTTCTATATATACCAAAACCTAAAGCGTGTGCAGAAGTTAGAATTGGACGAGAATTTCTGTAGCATTTTTCCAGAATAATGTCTTGTTTCGGTTCTCCTGCTTTGTTCTGAAGTTGAACACATGGTTTGCCGTGAGCATCTTCTCCAAAGATGATTTCCGGTGATTCCATTGTTTTTTTATTGAGATTTTGAAGCTCATCATAAGCATAAACTATTCTTTTTGGTTCTTTCGATATTTCATAACAAAGTCGCAAAAAATGTCTAGAAAAATCCTGTGCCTCATCAATTAGTATAGCATCATAATACCGCTCAAAAGTTTTAACTTTAGTGAGAGCTTCTTCACAAACAATATCAAACTCTTGACCATATTTGGTCATCATTTTTGCTGAATTTAAATCTCTATATTCAATATTATGTCTTTTACAGAATTCATAATAAATTCCGTCTATTGAGGGACTTCCCCAAGCATGAATAATCTTGACTTTTTCCCAGTCTGGCTCTTCGCTTATATGCTCGATAGTAAAAGTATTAATAAGCTGCTTAAACTGATTTTTTAGCGACCGACTATTAAAAGTTATCGCAATATTCCAATCGGGATGTTTTGCGTGTAAATATGCAGCTTTTAAAGCTAAAACTATGGTTTTACCTGAACCAGCAAGACCTCTAATTCTTTGTACACCTTCGACTGTTTCAATTACTGCGAGACTCTGATTTCTGTCTAAGTTGGCTATGGATTCTTCTAGTTTCTGGAGTTTTGCACCCCTAGAATTTTCTTTCAGAACATAGTTGCGCTGCTTCCTTTTTCTGATGGAAGTCATAGCTTGTATTACTGAATTAAGGCCTTCAAAATATTCACTTGATTTCCATTTTTGCTGATTCAAGTATTTACTCAAATCGGCTTCGCTTGTTATTATTGGATAATCTTCCCAAAAAATATTATTTGGTCTACTACTCCAAGCTGGTGCAAATGTTACAACACCAACTTCTACCATTAATTTTCTTTTATGAGTGAGAATTTTATGTTGAAGTAGTTTAGATTGAATTTTATTTATGCTCTCATCTTGTACTTCTTCTATGTTTAGGCTGGTATCAGTTCCTTCGACAATGTTGAAAATAACAACACCATGTTCTCGGGATACCAAAAGAGCATCAATTTGATATCCTCCTTGAGAGGTTCCGATTATTGGGTATCCTAGATATAAGCTGCCATCGATATCGGCTCTTTTCTCAAATAATTCAGCTAGCCTTCTAGATGACTCTGGTTTGTCTACATCGCCTCTGATAACGTTAACCATGAGATATTACCTTACCTTTTGTAAATATACTTTTAACGCATTTGTATAAAGTTCACTGCGCGATAACCCTAACTGTTTAGCGAGTGCTTCTGCCTCCTCAAACACTGAATCTGGAAGCTAAATTGCAGTCTTCATGCTTGTTCTTGCTTTGGTTATTACATACCTATTATACTGTGGTTATACCCAAGTTGCAAGCGATCGCCCTCCGTCACTTCCTCACGCGCGATCGCACCTCGAATCCCTACCCCGCCGCCACAGACGGGCAATCGCAGCTATTGTCAGCAGCTAATGCCGAAGCTGCTTGACTAGCTCTCTCACTTCAACCAAACAAGGGACTTGAGAATCTTTTCCAATTCTAAAGGTGTGATGCTAGAGTTTTTGCTACAGCCATAGAGTCTTTCTCCGTCTCCGACGCTGACATTATAGTAAGGCCCGTTACCTGCCGGAAAACTATATAGATTTGATTGAGGCAATTTCAATTGTTCTGGAGAAGGAACTTGTTCGGATTTAGCGCGGGCAGATCTCAGTTGAGAGCCATCCCTGCCAAACTCCACAATTATGTTGCCTAAAATTTCAGTGCGCACAGGATAGGAAAACTCAAACCCTCCGCCACCAATTCCGTCGGCAATGCCGTTGATTGCAAAACAATTATTTGCTGAGTTTCGATAAAGAATGGTGTAATTAGGAGCGCGCCCGCAAACTCCTCGAGCATTGCGGCTGGAGTTAGGCGGACAAGGTTTCAATTCTACCTTGGCAACTTGGAAGCCGCTAGGCACGTATGTAGGAATAGCAACTTGGATACCCAGCGCTCTCAAGGATGCTTGCTGAGTATCGCTTAAGCCACTTGACGAACTTTCAGCAGCCGACGCAAAAATAGTTAAAGGCAATAATCCGGCGACGATCAACATGACCCTTCCGCATCTGGCGAACATAATTTTAACTTCTCCTTTCAGGAATTCTTTTCCATGAGTCATTCGCACAACTACAGGCATTCTAATTGCGCCGCCAGAACTTTTTGCCTCACCGGAAGCTCAATCAAAAATTCTGTCCCCTTGGAGGGCTCGGAAACGCATTTCAAACGTCCGCGATGTTTTTCTGCAACAATCTGATAGCTAATCGACAATCCTAGCCCCGTACCCTGTCCGACGGGTTTTGTGGTGAAAAACGGGTCGAAGATGCGTTCCAGGGCTGATGGGGATATGCCGGTGCCATTATCCTTAATCGCAATCTTCACCCATTGGGAGTCTACAGTTTCAGTGGCGATCGCGATCGTCGGCATAAAACCCTGATTCCCCTGACCGTGACTAATCAAAGCATCAATGGCATTGTTCAGAATATTCATCAACACCTGATTGAGCTGGCCTGCGTAGCATTCCACCGCCGGCAAATTGCCGTACTGCTTCACAATTTGAATCTGGGGGCCGGCTTTGGGCTTGAGCCGGCTTTGCAAAATAATCAGAGTGCTGTCAATCCCTTCATGAATATTCACAGCCTTCATATCTGCCTCGTCAAGACGCGAAAAGTTCCGCAGCGTGAGCACAATCTCTCGGATGCGATCGGCACCTATTTTCATGGAACTCAGCAATTTAGGCAAGTCTTCTCTGAGGAAATCCAGCTCAATTTCCTCTGTTAACTGTTGAATCTGCGGATTGTTATCGGTATATTCCTGTCGGTACAGTTCGATTAACTTTAAAAGCGCTTGAGAGTGTTCTCTGGCATGATCGATGTTGCCGTAAATAAAGCTGACTGGATTGTTAATTTCGTGGGCGACTCCAGCCACCAATTGTCCCAGACTTGACATCTTTTCAGTTTGAATCAGTTGCGCTTGAGCATTTTTCAAATCTTGCAGCGTTTGCTCCAAAGTCATTTTTTGCTCTTGCAGAGAAGTAATTAGTTGAGTCTTGTCAACTTCAGATTTTCGCAGCGCAATTTCAGCTTGCTGGCGTTCGGCAATTTCAACTTGAAGTATTTCATTAGTTTCTGTCAAAGTGAGCGTTCGTTCTTCAACTCGCATTTCCAGCGTTTCATTGGCAACTGTCAGCCCGATTTCGGCTTGTTGTCGCTCAACTAAAATGGCCGATAAAAGCAGGGTTGAAACTGCGACAACTCCCATAAAAGTTTGCAACAATATTAATGACTCGTTCAAGGAGGCGCGCAGGAAGGAACTGGTTCCATTCACCGTTCCCCACAGCGCCAAACTCGATACTAAGACAATGGCAAAAGTTGCACCGTGCTGTCCAAACCGAAATGTCGCCCACCACAGGCAAGGAAGCATCATATATTGTACGGGATAGTTATCCCAAAAAGCAAGTTTTCCAGTGCCCAGCAACAGGCTCAAAAGCAGCAGGGCTTCAATCCATTTCCGGCGCGACCAGCGAATCGGGGGTAGTCGCTGCCAAACCAGCAGCAGGGGCCAAAATACTATAATACTAATTGCATTTCCCGTCCACCAAGTCAACCAAAGAAACCCGTAATTTGTCCATTGGGAAATTCCCCCCAAGCAGATGCTTGTCACTCCCGCCGTGGCATTTAATCCGGTGCAGATAGCAACAATTAGCACAAATCTCAGTACGGATTGAGCTGAACTCAAAGGTGTAGAAATCGGGATTAATCGCCGGATCGGTCTGCTTCCCAAGCCCGCCTCTATTGCGGCTCCCAAAGAGCCGACTGAGCCGACAGCTATCGCTATCAACGGGTGGTGAGTGCCCTCTAAGTAGTTGGGAATTGCAGTTAAAAAATCAGCGATAAAAATTCCTGGCCAAATGTTATAGCCTCGCCAAAGCATGGCAATCCAAGCGATCGCGGAAGGAAACCAAACGGCTGAAATATTACCGGGAGGAATCGGCAGAGCTACTGCCATGCCTAGTTTGCTCGCACCGTAGTAAATTATGCCGATCGCGCTGACAATTGCCAACCACTTTGAGGTGTTGGCAAAACTGAAATTTTGCGCTAGGAAAGCTCGGTATTTTTTCGGATATAGTTTCACGATCCCAAATAACTAAAAAAAACCTTCAAATTTTGGCTCGGGCTATTATCCCAAATAGCGCTCAAATGGATGGGGAAAGCGATATTTTTTTAAAGGAGTCGTTAGGTGCCATCTACTTACGTATATCGGTGATGGTGCTGACAAATTTGATTCGAGCGAGCGCCGAGAGTTGCGAAACTGTTGGCAGTAGTTTGAGCGGTGTCATGCTTGGTATTCTGTTTGATGAAAAATTCTCATTTACAGGTTACTCGATCTCCTTTGCATCTGGTGAAAATGGTATATTAGAACGGTCAGCAAAGTATTTAGATTTGTGACGAATTGTTGGTGTTGTCGAAGTGCGATTCGCTACGGCATAGCTACCCTACCCTTCGGGAACCCTGCGGGGAACGGGAATGCTTCGTGAACGCCGCGTGCGCGTACAATCCATATCGGGATGCAACATATAGACGCTCGATTCCTGAATAGAGATAGAGCTACGCTTTACGTACTTGTGCTCGCTCCTGCTGATGAATTAGGTTAAAGCGTGAGATGCGCGATCGATACACCAATATATCACCAAAAATAGTTTTGAGATGGTGGCGCATCAAGCCAAGAAAGTTGGGCCAGATTGCTTTACGGAGCCCAAAGGAACACTTGCGCGACTCGCAGCGCTGGGCGGTTAAGCATTCAATAGTTAACAATTTTAGTGGACTAATGACTTGAAACTTAACTCTAAACTTAACCCGAGAAGCTCTTATTTCTAGACATCAAACAGAGAGCCGAGAATTGCGCTACTGGTTGGCTCGAAACTGGTCCTTATCAGGCGCTTGTTGGTGGCGAGTTGATTCATCGATCGCGCGCCAGACGATCCTCGCGATCGCACAGCACCCTCCGGCTGTTGACAAAAAAGTGTTTTCGTGATATAAAAATAATTTGGAAGTGTTAAAAAGAAATTCCTGGAAAAAATCAAAAGCGCGATCGAGCATCAGAAATTTAAAATTTTAACTTTCAGGCGATCGCACCAACTTAAAAAAGCTTGAACGCAGAAACCCGATTTCTTAACGTCATTGCCTGATTTGGGCTTAATTCGGGAAACGAGAAACCGGGTTGTTTAGCTTATCCGGAGGCCGCGACTCTTAAAAAAAACATTTAATTCCCAGGAGTATCGTTCGATGAACAAAAATCGAGCCGTTGGGCTGCTGCGCAAGTTTCGCTGGATATTCCCCTCAGCTTTTATCCTCTGTCAAGCTACAGCAATGACAATTTTCTTGCGGCGCCCAATCAGGTAAATTTAGAGTTTGCTGCTATTTTCTGAGAAAGTTCGAGCGCACTCCCCATTTATAAGTAAAAATTATAGCTAGACCTAAAGTATTTTTATCTTTTCATATTACAAATCGTGTTGTAAAAAAAATGCCCAAAAATTATTAGGAATAATTCTTATTTAACCGACGATTTTGCAAGGTTTGAGGGTTAATTACCGAATTGTGATGAAGCTATGGTACTATTAAAGTTATAGAATCTGCAGCCTGTTATTACTCTGAAGCAAAGAGACAAACAAAGTTAAGACGGCTAAAAATCTGAAACCCTTGTCAAATGTGGAAAAAAAGGGGAAAGTGCGGGAAAAACTTTACTTTTTGCTAGACAGTCAAAGTAAAGTTTTGTGGCAAAGACTCGGGGAACCCTGGAGTCTGGGGGTTGACAAAAGCCGTAAAATGTGGATAAAAAGTCAGCTCGGAGCAGGTAAGACAGACAGCAGAACAGAAGGGCTAAAAGGTGGAAACCAGGTAAAACAAAAGTCGATCGGGCAAAGCAATCCCGGCTTTAAAAAAGAAGGCAGCGGTAAGCCCGCGCTCCAAACCCTTATGCGGTAAGTCATGCCCACTCTCAAACCGCAAATCTCAAATCGAAAATGGTATAAGTTAGCCGAGGACTAAAAATAGTGTGATGGGTGAGCTACAATTAACCTGTTCTGAGCCAAGAATTGGTCAAGATCGCAAGTATCCTGTAGAAATCTGAAGTTGAAAATCTCAGGGTTGTCGAGGAGCGGGAGCAAACAGAAAACTATGAGTCAAAAAGTAATCGCCAAACAGATGTCTTTGGCATCATCGTCCGAGCCGATCGCGGTGGTTGCGACCGTCGAAACCGTGCCAGCAGAAGCAGTGGCAGTAGAGTCCTACGCCGATCGGTTGATGGACGAACTGTTTGAAGGAGTCGATCGAGCATTCGACGGCAGCGGCGGACTGCCAGCCGAGCCGGTGGCGCCAGAATTCGTGGCGCTCAAGTCGATCTCGGTACCTCAAATAGTTTTGTCGCAGTTGGCGCCAGAGCCGACGCGAGGTGGCGAAAAAGACGTAGAAGCGATCGCCCGCCAAGTCGCCCTAGAAACAACCAAAAAACAGCAGTCCAAACAATCGTTCGACAGAATCCTGCTCGGAGCAGCCTGTGGCTCGCTGCTGCTAGTCATGGGATTGTGGCTGGCAAGCAGGTCGGGACTGGTGCGGTTGCCCGCCCCAACGGCAGGGCCGACGCCGGCCGCAAGCGGCAAAACAGCACCAGACACCCAGTTTGTCGAATACGTGCAGCGCTCGCTAGTAGCGATCGAACAAAAGAAAGCGCCCCAAGCCAACCCGCAACTTGCGCCAGTGCCCGGAGCAGCCACCCCGGAAACACTGCCGAGCATTGCAATTTCCGGCGCGCCTCCGGCAACCGCAGGTCTTTCGACAGCAGTCAACCGCATCGCTGATGCCCTAGAACAAGCCGCCGCGCAGCCGGGAGCACCAGCACCCCAAGTCGTAGTCATCCCTCCCCCCGCTCAGGTGACAGTGGCTCCGCCTCCTCCAGCTCAGGTGACAGTGGCTCAGGCTGCTCAGGCTGCTCCTCAAACCGCCACAGCTTCCTCCTCGCCGGCGGCCTCAGCCTCCGGTCGTGCGATCGCTGCTGCCGGGAATCGCACTCCCCCCGCCACGGCCTCTTCCCCCTCGGAGTCTCCCCAGCCGAAGATTTTGGCTCGCGAAACCGAACCAGCACCAGCGCCCGCAGCAGAGCAATCTGCGCCCGCGCCCGCGCCCCAGCAATCGGCAGCGGCCGTTAGCAGCGCGCCGATTTCCGCGCACACGCTGGTGGGGATTTTGGAGTTGGGCGATCGATCAGCTGCTTTGTTTGAAGTAGACGGTGTAGCCCGCAGAATTTATGTCGGCGAAAGCATCGGCGCTAGCGGTTGGACTCTGGCAGAAATCAAAAATCAAGAAGCTGTTATCCGCAAGGGTGGAGATGTGCGATCGGTTTTTGTCGGACAAAAGTTCTAATCAGTCAGTCGATTTTAGATTTTAGATTTGAGATTTTAGATTTAGTCTACAGATGAATCTGGGAGATTGAACAAAAGTCTAAAATTTTGATCTCTCCACGACTCCTGTCGGAAACTTGTATCCGTTTTTGGGAGGGGTCATCAGTCATTAGTTAGGAGTTTGGTAATCGGTAATTGGTAATTGGTAATTGTGAGGCTGTACCTGACGAGCCGTGAAAACAGCTATAATAACGAACAACTCATGAGGGATGACAATGACTAATATTATGCCTGGTCAAATAACCACGATCGAACAAATCTGATTGCGGTTGTTCGCTCGGACAGAATATAACAACTAATGACCAATGACCAATGACTAACAACTAATGACCAATGACCAATGACTAATGACTAACAACTAATGACTGAGGACTGATGACCAATGACTAATGACTGAGGAATTATAAAAAAATGGGCTTATTTGACGATTTCAGCCGCTTTCTCGAAACCAAATTAGAAGAATTTTTGCGCAGCAACCCCCATCTGGAATTGCAGGCAATAGAAGAACAACTCAAGGAACAAGAAGAAGACACGCTGCGGCTGATTCTCGATATCCAGAAACAAGAGAAAACACTGCAAGCAGAAATTCTATCCGCCGCCCAAGAAATTCAACGCTGGAACGATCGAGCAAACAAAGCCAAAGCCGCTCAAAGGCTGGATTTAGCTCAAGCAGCCCAAGAGCGGCAAGCAGCTTTGCTGCGTCAGGGAAACCAGCGCTGGGGACAAATGCAGGGCTGCAAAGAACGGATTGAAAAAGCTAAAGAATTGTACCGCCAAATTCAATTGCGGCGAAAAGAAGTGCGCGCTAAAGCAGCGGAAGCCGCAACTCGCACTACCACTAAAACAGAGCCGAATTGGGATACCAAGGGTTGGAATCAGAGTTCAAATTATAACAGTTTTAATGCGGCAGACCCTCTCGAACAAAAGTTTCAACGCTGGGAAGCTGACGAAGAACTCGATCGCATGAAGCGCAATATAGGCCGATAAGCTGCTCTCGGGAGCTAGAGATTGTCTGTTATGTTCCAGGGTGCGAGGTTCGAGGGCCAGAAGCGAGAGAAGAATACGGCTCAAGAAACATACAATTTAAATGCAGTACAACTTATCAACTCAATTCTTCAATAGACGAGCAATTGCATAAATCTTTGATTGATACAGAAACCGCAGATAATGGCAGATAAACGCACCCTATAGCAGATAATTTTCAGATAATTCTCGAATGAGTGCAAGATGTGTAATTCTTCAATTGTTCAATTGTTCAATTCTTCAATCGATTTAGGGGAGAGGGAGAGGATTCTCGCTCGTGGGGAATAGTTCAGGGAAATATACACTTTAAATGCGCAACAGCTTATCAAGACTATCCGTCCTTAACAATAATTTTTGTTAAAATTTTACCCATACAGTCGTAAATATGCTGCAAATCTCAAATCTCCTGTCTCGAATCTCAAATCGCGGGACTAGGATTTTGGCAAATCCAGCGCGTCCCTCATAACATAGAGGAATAGTCGCCTTCATGGCATCATAGAAACTTGTCCCTCACATCATTAAAATCGATGACAGCTCAAAACTCCCCAGTTTCCCCCGTCACCTGGATCGAAGACCGAGTTCTGCTAATTGACCAAAACCGACTGCCGAAAGAATACAGCGCCGTCGAAATTAGCCGCTCTCAAGATATGGCTGAGGCAATTAAAACTATGATAGTCCGAGGCGCTCCGGCGATCGGCGTAGCAGCAGCTTACGGGATGTATTTGGGAGCGCGAGAAATCGAAACGGGCGATCGCGCGGAATTTCTCGCTAAATTAGAACAAGTTGGTGAATTATTGCGATCGACTCGTCCCACAGCAGTTAATTTGTTTTGGGCAATATCCCGAATGCTCAAAACTGCCGAGAAAACTAGCGGTTCCGTCGAACAAGTGCAAAAAACCTTGTTAGAAATGGCCAAAACCATTCAAGCAGAAGACGTGCAAACTTGTAAAGATATCGGCGACAAAGGTTTAGAAGTTCTGCCGGCTACACCCGAAAAATTGAACTTACTAACTCACTGCAATGCCGGTGCATTAGCAACTGCCGGTTACGGTACAGCATTAGGTGTATTTCGTTCTGCTTGGCGAGAAGGAAGACTCGGAAGAGTTTTTGCAGACGAAACTCGTCCCCGTCTCCAAGGTGCAAAACTCACAACTTGGGAATGCGTGCAAGAAGGAATTCCCGTGACATTAATCGCCGACAATATGGCCGCGCACTGCATGAAACTCGGCATGATTCACGCCGTAGTTGTCGGTGCAGACAGAATCGCTGCTAACGGCGACGCCGCCAATAAAATTGGCACTTACAGTTTAGCAATTGTTGCCAAAGCTCACAACGTCCCGTTTTTTGTGGCCGCTCCTCTGTCTACCATTGATTTTGAACTTTCAGACGGTAGCAAAATCCCCATTGAAGAACGCGATCCCGTTGAAATGTATCAAGTTGGAACTACCCGAATTTGTCCTGAAGGAGTAGAATTTTACAATCCCGCTTTTGACGTAACTCCGGCGGAATTAATCTCGGGAATTATCACAGAACACGGCACGGTGGCTCCTGGAAAAGTGAAACAGTTTCAGGCAAAACAATTAGTTTAATTGTATGTTACTCAACCGCTCAATTCACGAGTTGTTGCTGCCAATAATACCGCTTTTGCAAAGTAGGTTTACCGATAAAGTTGACGTGAAATCTGTAGGAGAAAGCCGGACATATGTAGGGAAACGCCTGACATCTGTAAGGACACGGCAGTGCCGTGTCCCTACCGGGAATCAACTTTTAAGCAATCCTAAAAACATGATTTATAGCTCTCGCAACCCGCAGATGAAAGTTGTTATAACAACTCTTATTCTATCAGTTTTTTTCGCTACAGTCGCTCAGGCTCAGTGGCCGCCAACCTTTAAAGCTCAGGAATCAGCAGCCAAACAATATGTGGCAGCAATGAATAAAGCTCAGCAATCCTACTATGCAAACAATACGGGTTTTACAAGTTCTGTTTCTAATCTAGGTCTCGGTATTAAACCTGACACAGCAAACTACACATATTCAATTTATACGGAAAACAAAGTTGTATTTAATTATGCAGTATCAAATAAGGCTAATCTCAAAAGTTTTGTGGGTGGAGTTTTTTTAGTAACAAACAAAACCCAAACAATCTTATGTCTAAATGCTGCTCCTGGCAAGATTAAATCACCTAATCCAACTAATACCAAAGGGGTTTTAGAATGCGCTGCGGGTACAGGCAAAATTGCTCAATAAATCATGTCTAACTTACTGTGTAATTTAGTGTATAATTTGGCAGATAATTGGATAGTAAGCGCCGATTTAGCTAAGCAATTACTGTCAGGGGGCGCTACTCTGCTCGATGCTCGCCAACCTATTTTAAGATGGTTTTGCGGTCTTTCGCCAGCTATTCCCGTAACTTGGCAGCAATTTTCTAAGTCGCACTTTCCCCATAAGGGAAAAATTATCGAAAATCACACAGTTTTAACTCACAAACTGCAAGCAATTGGTATTTGTCAAGACAAACCTGTAATAGTGGTTGCCGATCCGGTTAAAGGGTGGGGCGAAGACGGACGGATTGTTTGGATGTTGCGGACTTTGGGACATGAAAAATCTGTTTTTGTAGATGGAGGATATCGAGCTTTAATCAAAGCTGGAATTAAGCGAGTAAAAGCTGCAAACAATCCCCCGGAAACAGGAGATTTTGTAATATCTCGCCGCTCGAATTGGGAAATTCAGCGGGATGAATTTAAAGCTCTTTTAGGAGTTCATAATTTAGTCATTATTGACGCAAGAGAGCCGCGAGAATATGCAGGTAAAACGCCTTACGGAGAAAAGCGGGGCGGCCACATTCCCGGTGCGGTTCACCTCTACTACAAACAGTTGATGGACAAACAGGGACAACTGCTGGCTCGCGAGGAAATTGTTGCTATCTTGCAGCAGAAAGGAGTTTCGCTGTCAACTCAAATTGTGAGTTATTGCTCTGGAGGAATTCGCTCTGCATGGGTGACTTGTGTCTTGACAAATGTGGGATTTAATGCTAAGAATTATGCAGGTTCAATGTGGGAATGGTCGGCGTCGCCGGCAGATAGCTATCCCCTTTCAATAAGCCTTTCAGGGGCTGGCTAGGAGCCCAACCCCTACTCCCCACAAGAAAATTAACTCTTTGTGGAACAGGCCCGAAAGCCTGTTCTTCTTCAAGAAGTCGGGGATCTAAAAGAAGAGCGTTTCAGGTTGAGCATCTCAACCGACTTGTTCGAGATACTGAGCGAGATCGTCGCGCAGGCGGCTCAGTTCGGCTTCGGTGGTGACGCGCAGGCGATCGTCCCTAACCGTAATCAGCACTTTCGCAGCAAAAGGAGTCGCCCAGATATTCGGGTTGCAGAAAACCTCCAAAAATACATCCCCTGCATACCGATATTCCATCGGTTTTTGGGGAGAAGCTTTACCGCCAGCGGTTTTGGCTGCTACGGCTTTCAAGCTGTCCATCAAAGCTGCGATCGCACTTTGCAAATCCCGCGCGGCTTGCGGGGAAAAGCTAAACGAGACAGAACCCTCAACTAAATTCAGTGTCAGCGGAGAAAGAGACATGGGCAATGAAATTTAACATACGATTGTTAATGATAAAATATACACTAACCTAAAAGAAGTACCTGCCAGCTAAATTGGGCTGCGAGAATGCGATTAATTAAAAATTGTCTCAAGAAGCTCGGCTAAATTAATGAATATAAATCTAGTCGCAACCTAGATTTCGCAATACTTTTAACCTTTTATGACGGGAGAAGCTATAAACTAGAAGCCAGAAAACTTGACAGCAGATCGAGGAGATTCTATGGTTGCCGATAACCGTTCCGAAGTCCGCAAGGTTTTAATCATTACCTTATTGCTAAACTTGCTAGTGATGGCAATTAAAGCAGCCGTGGGATGGCTGACTGGTTCCCTCAGTTTGCTGGCAGATGCCTTGCACAGCGTCACGGACAGCGCTAATAATATTTTGGGATTGGTAACTAATCATTATGCCAATCCCCAGCCCGATCGCGATCATCCCTACGGACACCAAAAATATGACGCTCTCGGAGCTCTGGGAATTGCTGCTTTTCTGGGAATTGCCTGTTTTGAAATTCTCAGCGGTGCTGTCGAAAGGCTGCTCAACGGCGGTAAAGCTGTCAAAATATCCCCCAATGAACTGTGGATTTTGTTGCTCGTACTGGGGATTAATATTTTTGTCACTTTTTACGAGCGCAGAGTTGGCAAACGTCTCGGTAGCGCGATTTTAGTAGCGGACGCCCAGCATACGATGAGCGATGTTTGGGTGACAATTATGGTCATCGGCGGGTTGATCGGTGTTTGGCAAGGCCAGATTTTAAACATACCTCAACTGCAATCCTTGGACGTGTTTTTGTCTTTTCCAGTGGCTATTTTGGTATTTCGCAGCGGTTGGAAAGTTTTAACGGAAAATCTGCCTTGGTTGGTGGATTACATGGCGATCGCACCGGAAACGATCCAGGCGATCGCCATGGATGTGCCCGGAGTTGTTAACTGTCACTCGATCGCCTCCCGCGGCCTGATCGGGCGTCAAGTGTTTATTGATATGCACATGATTGTCAATGCTGTCGATGTAGAAACTGCTCACCGGATTACAGAAGAAGTTGAAGCCCGTTTGGAAGAACGTTTCAGCCCTGTACGCATCTTAATTCACGTTGAGCCGCCGGCTTACCATTCCGACCAAATTAGCTACGATACCCAAGAGAAGCCAGAAGCAAGAGGGAAATTCGGCAACGGATGAGCGTAACGGATAGAAGGGATAGAAGGAAGAAGGAAGAAGACCGGGCGGTTGAAACCGCGTCTGTACAGACTCTCACCCACAAAGCCTGCGGGTTGAAGACCAGGCGGTTAAAATTACATTATTTTCTTTAGTCGCCGTCCGGCAGACTTGGTTTTTGTAAACTTGGTTTCAACTGTACGTCTTATCTTAATTTTGTTGCAGTTTTCCACAGGAAAAGGGGGGTTTTCCACAGAAGTCGGCCAGTTTTCCACAATGGCTTTGATAATTGTCGGTAAGAGATTATTGGTACAAGTTCGCAGTTGTTTGGATTTCTACGGTCATTTTCTGTCGCAAGTCCCAAGGTAGCAGAATTTCGACTTGTGAACCCAAAGCTCGCAACCACCGAGCGCGGGTAGTAGTCTGTCACTCGGTAAGTGAGTTGGTAGTAAGCATCGGCGGTTGGGCGAGACTGGAGGATTTCTCAAAGAGCCGATCGGCATTCTGGCTTGGGAGTGTATTGTTTGATTAATGTGGCGGCGCGATAACTCAGCGCAGTCTCCGGCAGAAGACGAAGAGAGCTGCGATGAGTACCGATGATATGCTTTGATATACAGGTGGCGGTGATGAATGGTCGCACTTTATAGGCATTTTTTCGGGCGCTTACCGGGCGGGCCGCGGGAGGCGATCGACAACAAGAAAAACTGCGGTAATCCCAAACTCTAAACAATACTGTACATAGCCAGCCGTCACAAATCGTGTAATTTTTGTAGGGGCAATCCCACCCTTGTATAAGCCTTTGGGCGCCTGGGACACCGCCCCTAAATACTTGCACAAATGATTGACGCTCGCTATATACCCCCAATCCCAGACACTGAAAAATTTTGATAATTTTCTGGAATAGAACTTGACAGCAGAGACACTCTGCGGCACTTTGGGGCTAAATCAGGTGTTTGTGGGGGATTTGCGCGTTAACGCTTTAAAGGTAAATCTTCAATGAATAAACTAGGGAGAGTATAGAGTGGCAAAGGCACTTGTTACACTAGCGATAGGCAAAAACTACGAACTCATGTTCGAGACCTATTGCAGGTCTCTATGGCTTCACTATGCTGAAAAGTATCAATTTGAATTGGTTGTTTTTACACAACCTTTAGATACTTCGTCCAAATCTCAGTCCAGAAATCCATCATGGCAAAAGTGCTTAATTTTGTCACAACCCAGTATTCAAAAATACGATCGAGTTGTTTGGGTCGATGCTGATGTATTGATTAACCCAAATAGTCCTGATATTACGGCGGGAGTTCCACTTGAGAAGATTGGGGCCGTAGATGATTATGCAACTCCTAGTAGAGAAGATCATGAGATGTGCCTTAAAAGGCTTTATGATTTTTTGTCTCAGCATGGCATCGAATACATAGATAACCTTTCTCCTACAGCTTTTTACAAAAATTTTGGGTTAGATGCAGAATTTGAATCAGTTGTACAAGCCGGAGTTATGGTTCTTTCTCCTCGTTATCATCGAGAATTACTGGAGTATGTTTATCACTCCTATGAAGACAAAGGTTCAGGAGAATGGAACTATGAAATGCGCCCATTGAGCTATGAGATATTGATGCGCCATATTGAGTGCTGGATTTCTCCAAAATTCCATATGCCTTGGCCGTTAATCCAGCAATTTCTGTACCCCTTTCTAAATTCGAGAGACAACATAGTACGAAAGGGATTACAAAAACTGGGTTTAAACACTAAGGCTTCACTCATTTCTAAATGTGTAACAACATCATTTTTTAACAACTATTTCCTTCATTTTGCTGGAGGGACTACTGGTGACATGAAATATGTTGATGCAACAGCCACTTCAATATTTGACCTTTGATTGATATTTCAGAAGTTAGATAGCAATTCGAGCTCTCATATGAGGTATGTATGGTAATGGGTAATTGGTAATGGGTAATTGGTAATTGGTAATTGCTAACTGGTAATTGCTTGCGCCCATAGCGGACGATCGGGTTTCTGGAGGTACAGACGCTCGGTAGTGTGAAAACCCGTGAGCCAGCAGCCTCTGGCCTACCTGTGTAAGTGAGAACCGCTATAGCAATTCTCAAGCGAGTGAGGTACAGATTGGTAATTGGGAAAAGGTAAGACAACTGGCGAGAACCTCACGAAACTCGATCGCAGCCATACCTCATCAAGCTGAGAAAGGCTATATTCATGACACCAGTCAATTCAAGTGGTAGGGTGCCCCCGACCTTGATTCTTTCGATTCTTACCTGTTTTTCAGCAGCTCCGGGGCACCCTACCCACGTGCTTAACTATTTCCTGCTGGTATGCGTACAGTGAAAATCGACCCTTTTCCCTCCTCGCTTTCCACCAAAATCTCGCCGCCCATCATCTGACAGTAGTGGCGGCTAATTGTCAGCCCCAATCCAGTGCCGCCGTACTTGCGCGTCGCCGAACAATCAGCTTGCGCGAAGGCTTCAAACAATTTGTGCTGCTGTTGCTCAGACATTCCAATGCCGGTATCTTTAACTCGAAAGCAAATCCAATCTGATGCTTGAACATTAGCAACTGGACAAGGAATCAAACTCGATTTCGCCTCGCCCGCAGCCATTAAATTTTCAACACCAGACAGATACGCTGCATTCGATTCTTTGGTTCCCTCAACGCGGCTGACGCTGACTTTCACCATGCCATTTTTGGTAAACTTAGCAGCATTGTTCAGCAGGTGCAGCAGCACTTTCCGCACTTTCGCCAAATCTGCGTGCATGGTGCCGACAGTTTGACTGTCGCACTCTATTTCTAAAACATTGCCATTCTTTTGTACCGATAATTGCACCGAAATCGCCACATTATCCACCAGGGATTCGATGTCAAACTCTTCGATGTCTAGGTTCATCCCCCCCGCTTGAATTTTCGACAAATCGAGGATGTCGTTAACCAAAGATAGCAAGTGCGTACCGGAATTATGAATCTTGTCTAAGTCGGTAACAAAATCCTTGCACCCGGAATCTCTGGCTTCTTCTAACAGTAGTTGACTGTAGCCGATAATCGCGTTTAAAGGCGTCCGCAACTCGTGGCTCATATTTGCTAAAAACTGGCTTTTAGCAGTGCTAGCCACTAAAGCCTCTTTCTTAGTTTGTTCCAATTCTTTTGTATGTTCCGAAACTCGCTCGATCAGGTGATTGAGAGACACAGCTAATGAGCCTATTTCGTCTTGTCCGGTGACGGGGGCTCGCAAATCAAAATTCGACTCGGCGGTCACTTGTTCGGCCACCTGAGTGACGCTGACGACTGGTTTGGCGATCGCCCGACTGGTGCGGCAAGCCACAATTCCGGCCAGCGCTACCGACAGCAGCATACTAATCATAATTATGCCCTTTTCGATGCCTTGGGCATCCTGCATCGCTGCACCGCCTTGCCGCTCTTGCTGCTGGGCAATATCGAGGATTTTGCTCAATTCCTGAAGGTGGCCCTCAAGCTGTTTTGCACCTTCTCCGCTTTCTGTGGCCAACAATTTTCGGGCCGACTCTATCTTCCGAGGCGACAGTTGCGATTGCTGAAGTTGCTGCAAAGTTGAGTTGAGAGTATTGGCGTAGGATTCTAAATCTTCCGTGCAATCTTGCAGTAAAGTTTTGAGAGCTTCCGGCTTAGCTGCAAGCCAAGCGGGTTGGCTGTCGGCAAACTTTTCTATGCGCAACCGCAGGTTTTTCGCCTTAACAATACTCTTGAAAAACTGCTGTTCTTGCAGTTCCAACTTGGCGGAATTATCTACAAAAGAATCTAGCTGCGCTCCCTGCAATTGTGCCGCCTGCGCTGCGTCTTTAAAATTCCCGAGCAATTGCGCTTGTAGGTGAGCGTCATTGAGTTGTTTTAATCCTTTTTCTTGGTGGTAGTCGGCAATCACCAGCCCGCTCAGGGAACCCAGAAAGCCGATTCCTATTGCCAGCAAATACCCGCGGCTTATTTTTTTATGGATGGGCAAGCCGCCAATTTTAGAAGGCAAACTTTGGCTTTTTTTCAAGGACGATTGTTCTACAAAATCCTGGATAGATGATTGTTGGGGTTCTGTTTGTCGCAAAGCAAATTGTTCGGAAATAAATAGCGGCATTAGTTTGCTGGCATTGCTATTTTTGAGGTTTTTTTTGGGCAAGACTACAGGTTTTACCAGCAGGTTTAATGGTTCTAAATCGGGATTTGACTCCCCCTTAGGTTGCCAAAGTGCAACCGATAAACCGGCTTCGTTACGTCTTTTTTTGAGCAAGTGAATTTTTGACATATGCAACCGCTGTATTCTGTTAAAATCTACCACGATCTTAAGTTCTCTAAAGAGAAAAGCTTGTGTGTTTTCCAGTAGACATCTGCGAAAAAGTATCTGAAACTGTTGTCGAGTCAGAGGAGAAACTTAAATTCGGTTGATGTCTAATAGATAATTAGGCTGTTGATGGCTGTTGCCAAATTACTTTTTCGACTTGTAAAAGTCTCCCGCAGGCAAAAAAAGAAAGATTTATGCCGGCAGTGAATTATTGCCGCATGGAATATTACAGGCAGAAAATTCTGTCTGATGAGTTTGGCCTGTGAGTAGCCCAAAGCTGATATTGTCTTTTGACAATGCACCCGATTCCTCAGCTTTGGAGTTTTGCTGCCAGCAATGCGACGATTGCTTGACGATTTTTGTTGCGCATCCGACTAATTAATACCACAGAATGTCACAAATGCGGCAGCCGATCGAACTTTTGCACCCTGGCGATCGACTTTTGGCATCGCTGCCCCCGCAAGACAAGTCTGAGGCGAAGTCATCTAAGTTGAGTATAACTTGATGACTTACCAAAAGAAACTGGGTTCCTGGGAGTCAGTCGATTTTCCATTTTTCGATTTGAGATTTTAGATTTACTCTACAGATGAATCTGGCAGCAGGAACAGGAGTCTAAAATTTTGATTTCTCGACAAGGCGAGTGTACGCGGCACGGTATCCGTTTTTGGTGGGGTCAACTGCTGGCAATTGCGATCTCTCTCTGGAGTAGCAGCGGTTAATTCGATCGCACAAGCTTATACCAGTTCAAAAAAACAATGCAACTCTAGGTAAGCTCTAAACCCTTAGACAATAAGTCATTCCCAATTCTTTAATCTTCAATCTAAAATCTCAAATCGCATAACTTACCGTTTCTACCCAAAGCTTCATCGGCCAATTCCACAATCCAGCGATTCGGCCTGGCTTGGGGTCTGGCGGCGAGCACAAAGGCCCAAGCTTCCCGTTCTTGGCCCCGGCCCAACAGGGCAGCACAAACAGTCAAAGCGACGGCCGTTGAACGGCTGATGCCGCTTTGGCAGCAGACGAGCAAATTGCCCGGGCCCGCCGACATTTTGAGGGCGAAGTCAATAATTTGGAGTACGTCATCAAGTGCAGGCAAAACCCGATCGGGGTCGTCAACCGGGGTTTCGAGGTCGTTAAATTCTAGCCGCAGTCGGTTCGGGACTTTGTGAAAAGTTTTGGGCTCGGGTACGCCGGGAGTGCCGATCGAGATCAGGTATTTGAACTCGCGCCCCGCAGCGCGATCGATAATGTATTCGCAAGCTTCTGCTTCCGAAGCAATCAGGATTTTCGGCAGTTTTTGGCCCCAGAAATCTGCAGAAGCTGAACTCTGAACATCAACTGTTTCTGCCTCAGTCCTGACATCCGGCAAATATTGGGCAGCCAGGGCGCGAACGTCAGCCAATTCGCGGTTTAAAGCTGCTTCTAGAGCCAAAATAGCAGCGTTCGAGCCAATTTGACCGAGGCATTTAACAGCCTTTTGGCGCACTCCAGAGGTTTCGTCTTCCAGCAGCCGCACCAAACCTGCTACAGCCTCGTCTGTCCCAATCTGCCCCAAAGCAGCAGCAACTCTCCACCGCACATAAGATTCGCTGTCGCCTCGCGCGATCGCCAGTCCCGCAGCCACCATTTTTTGCAAGTTACCATCTCCGGCTGTATTGATGTTCCCGAGGGCAACCGCCGCGCGGCCGCGCACGAAAATGTCTCGATCCGAGAGCGCTCGCATTACTGCCACCGCAGCCACCTCGCTGCTGATTTCTCCCAACGCAGAAACTGCACTGCCGCGCACATCTGAGTCGTCGTGGTTGAGGGCTTGCAGCAGCCCCGCCACAGCCGTTTCCGTGCCGATTTGTCCCAAGGCCTCGGCGGCCCTCAAAGAAACTGCATAGGAGTCGGGATCGTGGAGCAATTCTACTAAGCGGGGTACTGCCTGACGATCGCCGATTTTCCCCAAAGCCGCAGCGGCCCTAGCGCGGACGATGAGATTTTCGTCTCTGAGGGCGGAAAGCAGCCCGGGAACTAGCTCAGAGGAGACAATTTTCCCGCAGTTGACGGCCGCCCGCCAGCGCACTTCCGAGTCTTGATGTTTCAGGGCTTCGATCAGTGCGGGGACGGCTGTTTTCGGGTTGATTTTGCCCAAGGCCCAAACCGCCCAGGCGCGCACCCCGCCGGCTTTGTGGTTGAGGGCTTCGAGCAGTGCCCGGGCTGCTGGTTTCGAGTCAATTTCTCCGAGGGCCCAAGCTGCCCAAGCTTGCACTTGGGAATCTTCCGATTCGAGCGATCGGGCTAATTCAATTACTGCCGCGGACGAGCCAATTTTCGCTAGCGCCCGAATGCTGTGAAAGCGCACGGTACTGTCTTTGTGGTTCAATGCTTTTACCAGCATTGGAATTGCCCTATCGGAACTTGTTAGCGCCAGCAGTTTAATTTTGAGCTGCGGCGAAGTTTTAATTTTTGCGATTAATCTTACTGTTGCTTTTTGAAATTCTGGCTTTACCGTTCCTGCTAGTTTCGAGCCGAGTTTTAAATTTACTTTTAGGGCTAATTTTATTGCGCGCAAAGCCAGACTTTGCTGTTCTACTTGCGGCAATATAGCCGCCAATGCGTGCATCCCTTGTTTTTGTTTCAAATATTTTTGGTTGAATTGATCGTCGCTGAGCTCTGGTAGCTGTTGGATGAGGGTTGCTGCTGAGTTCATTGATTTATCCTCATATTTTGGCGGTCGCGTGAGATTGCTCTTTTTAACTCGCCGGAGCGTCGATTTTCCATTTGAGATTTTAGATTTTAGATTTACTCCACAGGAGATGAATCACCGGAGCAGGAACTAGGGTTTAAATTTTCGGCTATCCACGATTTAAGTCAGGGGCTTGTCCCTGTTTTTGGGCGGACTGTCAAAAAATCTAGCTGCACCACAAAACTCTCATTATAAAAAAACTTGCACCACTTATAAAATATGTCCGATTAGACTATTTTTGCAACTCCCCAATGATTAACGATCGGGTTTTTTGGGGCGCGAGGCTTAACAATTAGTAGCGCTTGCTGCTGGGCATCCCTGCGCTCTTAACTAGGCGAGCTTCGCTATATCATTTTATACCAAGTTTGCTGCAAATATCGATCGGCTCCGTTGAACCCAACAAACCGGAAACAGCCGGATTCCGGTACAGTGTCACCTGTAGGGCCCATTTTTCAAAGCCTCAGCCAAAGCATTACCGTTATCTCGCAAACCTTCGTAAAAAAACAGCACTTCTCCAGGAATGCCGCTCTGGCGGTTGTAAGCAATTACTTGCAACAACAGCTCCGGATTCATGCTATAATGGCTGCCTCGATTCGCCAACAAAACACCGGGCGACACGCAGTGCAGTTGCTCGCAGGTAAGTTGTCGATCGATCAGTCGATCGACCAATTGTTTGTAACCGTTAAAATCCCGGCGGTAAAACTGGGGGTGAAGCATATCGACCAACTTTCTGTCAACCCAAGCTTGAGAATCTTGCAAATATTCCACCAATCCCCATTCATAAGGACTCGGCGACATCGACAGCAACAAATCAGGATTAATAGCCTTCAATTCTCGGTGCAAGCGAGCCACAAACTCAGTAATAATATCGGCGCGCCAGTGCAGCCAATGTCGCTCTTTCGGATTCTGCGGCGGTTCTCTCCCGCACTCTTGGAGGTAGCGTTTAACCGTTTTTTCGTCATAACCGCCTTCGCAAGGAAGCGCAATGCGATCGTCTCCTTGAACGCCATTTACCGGATAATTTCTAGCAACTTCCAGCATCAACCCCAGCAAAAAATCTTGCACTTCCGAGTCAAGAGAATTCATCCATTCAAACTTATTTTTCTTAAGTAAATTGCCGCTGCAATCGCGCGCCGCCCATTCCGGTTTTTTCGCCAGCAAATGACCGCCGTTGAGATTGTAAGAACTGACAAATCCGTATTCAAACCAAGGAATCACTTTTAAATCAACTCTGTTGGCTTCAACAATTAACTCTGCCAAAGGGTCGCGCCCTTGATAGCGCGCGTCAATTTCCGCGCCAAATTGTTCGCGCATAATTTGAGAAGGATAAGCAGTAAAACCCCGGTTCCAAACTACAGGAAAAACTGTATTAAATCCCGTCTCGGCGAGAAAGTCCATTGCTGAAGCAATCCGCTGTTTTGAAGTGAGAACTTTGCAGTCGGTGCTGGGTATCCAAACGCCGCGAATTCCACTGTCAGGCGCCCACGAACTTGGCAGCGCTGCTTGATTTTGTTGTGCCAAAAATCCCGCGGCAAATCGCTGTTTTAGTTCCGAGGCAAATCTGCGAATTGCTGACTGGAAAGAAGGAAAAAATGGCATTTCTTTTGTACGGCGCGTCAGCTATTAGCAGATCGATTATAGAGAAAAAAACACGCTACTGGCGCACCCTATGGAACTTAATTTTTAGTTAGGTACGTTGTTGCGCTTGGGCGCTCTTATATATAGCCTTTAATTACCAATAATCAAATAATAAGGGCGCCCAAGCGCCCCCAAATTGTACTATCGAGCTACTCCAGACAACTGCTGGCTCAAGGCTTCCTTCAAAAGCTGTGCCTTATCAGTTTGCTCCCAAGGCAACTCTAAATCAGTGCGTCCGAAGTGACCGTAAGCCGCCACATCTTGATAGAAACGGCCGCCTCTTTCCGCAGGCAAATTCTGCAAATTAAATGCCTGAATGATGCCCGCAGGACGCAGTTCAAAAAGTTGCTTCACAACTTCCAAAAGGCGATCGTCATCAACCTTACCAGTGCCAAAAGTTTCGATCATCATGCTAACAGGGCGCGCTACGCCGATCGCATAACTCAACTGCACTTCGCACTTATCGGCCAAACCAGCCGCCACGATATTTTTAGCAACGTAGCGACAAGCATAAGCCGCGCTGCGGTCTACCTTCGTGGGGTCTTTTCCAGAAAAAGCGCCGCCGCCGTGACGGGAATAACCGCCGTAGGTATCCACAATAATTTTGCGGCCCGTCAAACCCGAATCTCCTTGAGGCCCGCCGACGACAAATTTGCCAGTGGGGTTGACAAGGAAGCGAGTTTCTGCATCCGGCTTGACGCTAATATCGGCAAACACGGGTTCGACGACAGCAGTCCAAAGGTCTGCTTTAATCTTGGCTTGAACAGCGGCTGTTTCTGCGATATCGCCGATCGTCTCAGTATGCTGGGTAGAAATTAAGATCGTATCAATGCCAACTGGTTTCCCGTCTTCGTAAGTTACGGTAACTTGGCTTTTGCCGTCGGGACGCAGGTAAGGCAACTGACCTGTTTTGCGGACTGCTGCCAGTTGGCGGCAAATCCGGTGCGCTAAACTAATTGGCAGAGGCATCAATTCCGGCGTTTCGTTGCAAGCAAAGCCGAACATCAAACCTTGGTCGCCAGCGCCGATGGCATCCAACTCCTCTTCACTGGATTGTTCCCGACTTTCGTGAGCCGTATTCACCCCTTGGGCAATATCGGGAGACTGAGCATCAAGAGCCACCAACACCGAGCAGCTACTGGCACAAAAGCCGTTGTCAGCGTGGATGTAGCCAATATCGGCTATTTTTTTCCGCGCCAATTCTATGTAATTTACGTGAGCTTTCGTGGTAATTTCGCCCGTCAGCAGCATCAAGCCGGTGTTGACGACAACTTCGGCTGCGACCCGGCTTTTAGGGTCTTCGGTCAGCAAGGCATCTAAAATCGTATCTGAAATTTGATCGCAGATTTTATCGGGATGACCTTCAGTGACGGATTCAGAGGTAAACAGGTAGCGGCGTGACAATGATTGTTCCTCCTTTGATGGGGGCGAAGCCTGCGCTCAAGTTGGCGACCGACGAGTTATTTTTCAGGTAGAGGCGCAGAATCATCGCGTCTGGGCCGCCGTCGAATTTTTGTCGGTCAGCAGAACTGTTGAAGCAGGGTTTGAGATTGGGTAAAGTCACACTACTATAGCAAAGTCAGTCGTGGGAAGTCCTTAAAAACTTAGATTTTGTAGGATTGTCGATCGATCTTTGACAGCGCTCCTCTACCCCCCTAACCTTGAGATGTAAGATACAGTCAGGGTATCGCCTCGCACTCTTAACCATGGCAGGAATCCAAAAATCACCAAACTTAATCCAAACGGTTGCAGACCTAGAATTTCCCGGCGGCCCAATACCGCTTGACTCTCGATTTTATATCGATCGATCGCCCGCCGAAGCCCGAGCTTGCGCAGAAATTAGCAAGCCCGGGAGCCTGATTCGGATTAAAGCTCCCCGAAAAATGGGCAAAAGTTCGCTGATGCTGCGGATAATTCACGCGGCGGTCGATCGGGGATACCGCACAGTTACTGTAGACTTTCAGCAAGCCGACGCAGCAGTTTTTGCTAGTTTAGATAAATTTTTGCGCTGGCTGTGTGTCAATGTCGCTCGCCAACTCAAACTCGAACCAAATCTCGATGAATTCTGGGATGAAGATATGGGGAGCAAGGTAAGCTGCTCTCTTTACTTTGAAAACTATTTGCTCGAACAAATTGACAGTCCCCTTGTCTTGGTACTCAACGAAGTAAACCGAGTATTTGAACGCGCCAATATTGCTCGAGAATTCCTGCCGCTGCTCCGTTTTTGGTACGAACAAGCGCGACAGAGCGAAACCTGGCAAAAACTCCGCATCGCCGTCATTCACTCGACAGAAATTTATATTGCTTTGAGTCTCAATCAATCTCCATTTAATGTAGGACTGCCGATTAAACTCTCAGAATTTACTGCCGAACAAGTCCAAGATTTGGCGCGCCGACACGGATTGAACTGGAGCGACAGCTATCCGGTCGAGCAATTAATGAAAATGGTAGGCGGGCATCCTTATTTAGTGCATTTAGCGCTCTATCACCTGGCAATTTTGCTGCAAAACCGCCTGTCTGTCGGGGATGATGCCTGGGAGGAGCTGGGGCGAGCCGAGTTGGAAGAACTGTTAAAAGCAGCTCCGACTCAAAGCGGAATTTATAGCGACTACCTGCGAAATCAGTCGATCGCCATTCAACAGCAGCCCGAACTAGCCTCGGCATTCCAACAGGTTCTGGATGTTAAAAATAGCATTCACCTCGAACCTTTGATGGCCTATCAGTTAGACAGCATGGGACTTGTCAAACTAGAGGGAAATAACTGTAGCTTGTCTTGCGAATTGTATCGCCTGTATTTTCAAGAGCAAAATTTTTGCGAGGAAAGTTTCTCTGCTGTTGGTTGGGAGGAGTTGCAGCAAGAAAATGAAAGGCTGCTAGCTTTGGTGAATGTGGACGAACTTACTCAAATTGGCAACAGACGGCATTTTGACAGTTGCTTGCGAGCCCAATGGAAACACATGGCTCGCGATGGAGCGCCGATATCTTTGATTTTGTGCGACATCGATTATTTCAAAATATATAATGATACTTACGGACATCAAGCTGGAGATGATTGTTTGCGATCGGTAGCTCAAACAATTCGCCGATCGCTCCAGCGTCCTGCTGATGTAGCCGCTCGCTACGGTGGCGAGGAATTTGCTATCATTTTACCTCAAACTGATGCGGCGGGCGCTCTGGTTATTGCCGAACACATTAGAGCGAAAGTTAAAGCTTTGAGTATTATTTTTAACCCGGAGACTGTTGACTGTTTGCCTAATTATGTGGTAACGATTAGTTTGGGAATTGCCAGCGTTGTTCCGGGGGCGGAAAATGATGCAGCAACGCTGGTACTGGCGGCTGATGAGGCTCTTTATGACTCGAAAAGGCACGGGCGCGATCGGCTGACTATGAGCACGCTTTTAAATTTTCGATTTGCTGCTGTTAATTAAGATTCAGATCCTGTCCGCCCCAACCCGATAATAAACAAAGGTTCGCAGCATCGGAATGCGAGTCCGCATCCATAACTAGGACTCGCATTCCTGACGGAGAACCTATATTGCGGTAGTTGGAGCGGGCATCAGATTAATAGCGGGGGATGCTGCGATCGACCAGCATTGAGTAAGCATCAATGCCGCCAACGATATTTTTAACGTTGGTAAAGCCTCGATCGCTCAGCCACTGGCACATTTGAGCCGATCGCACTCCGTGGTGGCACAGCACTAGGGTTTCTGTATCGCTCAAAAGTCGATCGTCAATATCACCAGACCATTCGGCAAACTCGCTCAGCGGAAAAACTGCAAATCCCGGCAGAGCAGCGAGTTCAATTTCGTAAGGTTCCCGCACATCTACAAGCTGCAATCGATCGGCATTGGTTTCTGCTAATTTACGACCTAATTCTTCGACTGTAATTTGACCAAAATTTTCTGACATTTGATTAGAAGAAAGAAGGAAGTTCGGCAACGGATTTTGTAACGGATTTAACGGATGTTAGTCAGTAGGAAGACTTGTCCTGAGCGTAGCCGAAGGAAGGAAGAAGAAAGAAGGAAGAGAGAAGAAGGGAGAGGGAACAAGGGAGAGGAAGAGGCGAGATTTGCCTAATTACCAATTACCAATTACCAATTAGCAATTCCCAATTCCCCAGGACCAATTCCCAATTAGCAATTCCCCAGGACCAATTACCCATAACTAATTGACCCGCGAAGGCGGTGGAATTAGCTCCGCAGGAGGAGTCGGTGCAGGACGCCCGTCCAACTGGCTCACTGTGCCCCTGGGATCGAGACAAGTGGCAACTAACCTGTCCGTGGGAAAGTCGAGCCTGCCGCTCAACCCGATGACGCATTCAGCAAACAGTTCTGGCAATAAACTGCGGCGGCACCCATCGAGGACTACCAGGGGAGCAGCAGGTTGAGTTTTAGTTTTGCTGTTAATATTCACCACGCAAGTAGTTAATTCGTCGGGGCGCCTCACCCGCCGACAGCTAGAGAGCGCTTCGATACCAGAAATATTGGTTTTGCGGTTGATTTGCAGGGCGCATCTGGATATGTCCCGGGGGTGGAGCGCGTCGGCACAAGCTGCTGCTGCTTCCTCTGCACCGACTCCGGCTTCGATTAGTTCCTTGGCGCAGACGCGATAGGGATTTTGACTTCGGGGGAATCTCAGAGTGATGGCTGATGCTGGCGAGATTGGCAGTGCTGCTGCCAACAAACTCAGCGCGACTAAGGGAGTGCCGAGAGCCAACATCCAGCGCGGTGCGGGCTTTGAGGAAGAATTTTGGGAAAATTTGCGGTTGTGCATGGCAGCTCGGTTTGTGAGTTTTTTGGGCTGGTTGGGTCGATCGCTCGATCGGCTTTTACTTCAGAATTTACCGCACATTACGGATGGCTGCGGTCGATCGATTTTTTTTATGGATATTTGTGGGAATTTTGACCGTTACACACATATAATATAGAGTCTGCATAAAATTGCATACAGATATTAGAGAGGAAAATAAATGTCTCGATATCGAGGCCCCCGATTGAGAATCGTCCGTCGCCTGAAAGAGTTGCCGGGTCTAACCCGCAAAACCCCCAGACGAGATTATCCGCCCGGACAGCACGGTCAAAACCGCAAAAAGCTCTCTGAGTATGCGGTTCGCTTGCAAGAAAAGCAAAAACTCCGTTTCAATTACGGTGTGACGGAACGCCAACTGCTCCGTTACGTCCGCAAAGCCCGCCGTGTCACGGGCTCCACAGGTCAAGTGTTACTGCAATTTTTGGAAATGCGCTTGGACAATACTGTGTTCCGGATGGGAATGGCTCCAACCATTCCGTCCGCTAGACAATTGGTAAATCACGGTCACATCACTGTTAACGATCGTGAAGTCAATATCGCCAGCTATCAGTGCAAGCCCGGTGATGTGGTTGCTGTGAAAAACAGAGAGCGATCGCGCGCAATGGTTGAAACTAATCTCAAAGATCCAGGCTTGGCTCACTTGCCCAATCACTTGGAATTTGACAAGCAAAAACTGGTTGGCAAAGTTAACGGCGTTATCGAACGCGAGTGGATTGCTCTTCAGATTAACGAACTGCTAGTGGTGGAATACTACTCGCGTCAAGCTTAATTTATTAGTCATCAGTCTTTGGTCATTAGTCATCAGTTAGTTGCTAGCCAGTAATTAATAATTCGGTACAAACCCAGTTATTGATTAATTGCTACTGAATAATGAGGATTAAGGACTGAGGACTAAGAATTAATAATTTTCAACACTCCCACCCCCTAAAAAGGGATGGGATTTTTTGAAGGTTTCGCTTGTTAACTTCTTTGAGTTGCTATTTGCTCAGACGACACCTGCCTGATGGCATTAAATCATGTCCGGCCCCAAATTCTTCCCTTAAAAAGTTTCTTCTCCTGTTGGTTCTTGGTGGACAAGACCTCGCTTTTGAAGGCGATAATTCGCTACAACGGGGTAAACAACACCGCGTATCCGATTGATCGCACCTACTGGACGATGAACTGCTAAGCCGTTCCAAGGAGAAAATCGCAGGTTTTCGTTGAAATCAGATTGTTTTTCATAATCAATAATCTGATGCTTGACAGTGAGACGACCTACTCTCAAGAAGGGTGATTCCTGTTCCTTCCAGACATTGATGCCATCGTCGATCGGCATTTTTAGGCTGGTTTGGAACTGAAGGCCAAAATCCCACCAGTATTGAGCATTAGGTTTCGCCAAGGCTTGAATTAGATCGTCCCGGTAATAATTGTCTGGTTTATTGGGATCTAAACCCAAGGCTTTAGCGCGATCGACAAAGGGAAATTTAGGAATTCCCGGTCGAGATTCTTCTGGAATTATCTCGTGGGGTGGTTTGCATGAAACCGGAGTAAACCCATACTTAATTACAGCAGGATATTCGACAGGAACTAGACCAGGCTGGGAGGGATCGAAATCGGGATAGAGACCCAAAGCAGAGGGTGAACCGCTCCAATATTTGGCTGTTAGCAAACTCTTCGGAGTCCGGCTACCCGTAAGCGTCGAGACTGCTATAAAGTGTCTGGGATGTCGTATTAGCCACTTTTTTAATGCCTCTTTTGATTCAACCAGAGCAGAAAAAAAGCCGTAGTAATCTTTGATGGTTTGGCTCACAAATAACTCTGAATTGTGAACAATGATGTCCTGGGTTTTTGACTCGTGGCTTTGCGCCAGTCGTTCCCCTTCCACCCCCATCACTTTCACTGACATTGAGCGCGAATCTTTTTGGTAATCAGGGTATACTGTGGTAGCCCCGTTAGCAAATCGCAACCAAACAGGATATTCTTTGGGTTTTGCTAGCAAACCTTGCTTAAGGGAAATAGCATTGAGTTGGGAAGAACTTAACGAAGCGCGTTTGCCCAATTCCCGTTTAATCGCTTCCTCATCAAAGTCAAAAATTTCCAGAGTTCCTTTAACGCAGGCATGAGTTTTGGCGTGAGTATCTCGCAGCGCCCGCTCCTTATCACCGTAAAGATTATCCATCCGAAGCTTGGCCTGCTCAACCAAAAGATCGTAGTATTTGCGTTCGTCCTGTTCGGGATATTCGGTAAATAACTTCTTGCTCATAACATAACCTTCGGTTAATAGCTAAAAAAGGTTCTACACAAACCGTTGCCTCTGTTAAATAGTATAACTGCTGGTGCAATTGCTTCCGAATAGCCGTAGCTGATCGCTTGCGAAAAGATCGCCTTTTTCTTCCTCATTTTTGAGGGCGCAGGTGTGTTTGCGCCCCCCACTACCTTGAGTCTTAGTTGTCAGCTACAACTTAAAGCTCGAAGGAGACTTTGTACTTAGGATCGCTTGGAGGAACATTACGATTCACTAAATCAGAGACTGTTTTGGTATTTTGGATAATTTCCCAACCAACCTCGGAAAAAGTTTCCTTATTGAAGACTTTAGGCGATAACAAAGGATTAGTTAAAGCTTGGGAGAAAGCATCAATGCCGATTATCCGTGCTACTAAAGGCGGAATTGCTGAATTTTTCCGGACATCTTCAGCGTACAATCCGACAAATAATTCAATCTTATCAACATGACCGTACAACTCTTTTAATTTCTGTTGAGCGTATTCGTCACCCGTAATTTGATTGAAATCAGTCACCCTGGGATAACCACACATTTCGCGGTAATCGTTATAACTGGCTAACTGCGCCTGCCGTCCGAGTTTAACAGATGCTAGTTCGGTAGCATCAATAAATGTATAGGGTGTTCCTGCGATCTTAAAATCAGGTGTGTTAAACAAACCAATTCTAGTGCCTGGTTGGGAACAAGTTTCTTCCATCAATGCACCCAACCCTTTATCGATTAACATCTGATTATTCCAGAGGGAATCGTACATGGATTTTTCTTTGCCGTCATAGATAAAGGTTTCAGGAACCGCACTATGCCAGCGATAGACAAAACTAAACTCAATCGCCATCCAATTTTCTCGATACCAACTTTCCTTGGTAAAAGCTTCAGGATCGGCAAAAAACCTAAAATTATAGGGCGTAATGTGGAAAATGTACTCTTCCATAATGATATTGAGAACAATCACCATGAGAATATTTCTCGCGGTTTGGAAGAGCCTCTCATCGTCCCATTCCGGATAGCTTTTGGACAAAACATCACAAATTCGATTATGCTCCCTGATACATAAAGTGTTGAGCATGACATAGCCAATTTGGACGTTTGCCCGTTCAACTCCCATTGCAAATAGCTTGCTTTTCTTTTCGGGGGGTTGTCTTTTCTCATCATTAAGGGGTGCATGAAGGCCTTCAAATTGAGGATCGATAATACCCTGCTCAGGATCGGCATAATAAAAGAGTGGATACTCTTCTTCTACGCCATCTTTGCGCTTGAGTTTTTGGGTTTTAAATTTACCGTCTTTGAAAGCTCTGAGCATATTTGTTTGTTTGCGGGTCAACCCGTAAACATTACACATATCAATCTGATGGTTGGAGGTATTTTTGAAGCGGTTTTGCTGATCGATCCGGAGAAAACTATCTGTAAACCACTGCACCCAATAGGGAAAGAGCAGAGTCGATTTTTCCGAATAAATGGTTTTTCCGTCTCTTTTTTGGAATAAGGTCTTTACTTTGTCCAGTGGTGGTAAATTCCCTTCTTTGTTAAATTCCGGATCGGGAGGTAAATGTCGCCCAGTATAAGTCTTGTCTGTAAGTGAATCCCAAGAGATATAGGTATCAGTTTTCTTGGGAATATCTGTCCCGGGAATTTTGGGATCTAAGCCCATTAAGCTATAGGGAAGCGGGCGAGTCGGAAGTTTGTAAATGATGCTATTGAGAAAAAATTTGTTTAGTTTACGTTTCAGAGGCTCGTAACTTTGAACTAAGTTCCAAATTGGTTTGAAATGAGTCAACGTATATGCTAAAGCTTTGTTGCTCAATCCATCTCTAGATGTATCTCTTGTCATGATTCCTTTTCCTTTCGATTGTTGTAGATTAGGTAGATTACAAAGTCTTCTGATGTTCGGTTCTGAGAGTTTGATCGAGTTTTATCATTTTTCTAGATTTTCAATTACTTGGGAGAGAATTTTTTGCAGATTCTTAGGCCGATAGTCTTGGCTTTTTTTCAATCGCTCGATCGCGCTTTCATGAAGATCCTCAAGGGTCTCCCCCACCTCGCGCCACTTGATTCCTGCCAATTTGAAGAACCCAGGATCGTTTTTAAATGGAGCCTTATAATCAGGCTTGATATCCTCAATTGCCTCTGGCTCGAATTCCAGCTTCAATTCCAACTCACTGATTTGATCCAACATCCACTTCAAGACAGCATCTGATAACCCCCGGTATTCTGGCGTACCACCGCCGATGCAGCCATGCTCGCCTGGAAACCAAACTTGACGAAGCTTCTGCTTGGGGGCATCAGGATTTTTCTTCATCAGGGTAACATCAAAGACTTCGCGAATTTCGTCGATCGCAACGGCGTGCAACGCATTCTCAATATCCTTATTTAAAGTGGTGTCGTGGAATTTGTACCTTGTTTTGAGCTGTCCCTCAAATTTCTTAAAGGCGGGTACAAGAGGAATACCAAGGGCTCCAACGGTGTCGAAACAACCAAGCAAGGTAATCGGGACCCGCTCGCCGTTATCTTTGCCGTAATTTTCGCGGAAACTCTTTGCTTTGTCATCATTTGGTTTAACGCCTCGCTCACGGTAAAGCTCGTAAGCTTCTGATGCCTTGGTAATATAACGGCGGGATAGGAGACCGGAGCAATAGATCATCCCCGCTAAGCTCCTGACTGTGTAAGCACCGCGACTGAACCCGAATAGATAGATTTCGTCACCCCGATCGTAGTTGAAAGAAAGAAAACGATAGGCATCTTGTATATTTTTATCGATTCCCAGCCCAGTGACTCCGCCCACAATCTTGTTACTGTCCACTCCAATCCCCTCGTCATAAAACACGATCTGCGGAACCCCGTCACTGGCTGTCCGTTTCACGGCCTGGGCAAGCTTAACCACATTAGTTGGGCACTGAGTATCTAGTTTGTTCCAAGTTCCATCACAGCAAACTATCAGACGTTTCCCTGGTTTCGTCATTTTTATATTCTCCCTTTGAATCTGAAATTTGATAGGGACCTGTCATTGGTAATCGGTTACTTGAGAATTGCCAATTCCCCTTTTTGGGTCGCCTCAGGCAAGCCCTCCTAATTTCTTACTCGACGAAATTGTTATCGGGTTGGGCAATCTTGAGTTATTTCGATTCTCCGGATATTAGTCCCAAAATACCATCTAGTCTAGTTGGCTGTATTAAAATGTGAATTTTATTTATATTTCTTAAATTAAAAAATTTACAGTGTGAAATAGTAGGTTTGGTTCTGGGAAAATGCTCGATTCTCCTAAAACGTAAAAAATTCCGAGCGTGAGATCGTAGGTTTGGTTCTGGGAAAATGCTCGATTCTCCTCACTGGAGTAGCGATCCGACGCCCTACCTAACAAACCTTTAAACACATTTACGCTCTGCCTTGTCAGCTTTTAAAACAGCTATATCTTGTAGATTTGTGGGTTGGCGACAAGATAATAGTGACGTATTAGCCACACCCATAGCAGATTTGGGCTGTGTTTAGGGTTAAAATTTGTTTCAGTCACTCTCAGATTTTCTGCGATGTGCTTTAAGTTTTTAACAATGTGTGGGCTTTTCTGGTTTCTCGATCGGTAAATTTGTGCGAAAATTTCCTAGCCCCGGTTAAATTTGAAACGTCCAAAAGTGGGGACGATCGACCGCAGCGACAAACTGCGGGGTTCTCGCACCAAAATCAAAGGCAGCAGGCCCACCAACCGCACAGCAGCCGAGAGGGCAAACAGTGCCCCCAAACTCATGCCCGGAAGTTCGGCAAGAAAGCCTCCGGCGGTAGTTCCCAAAGCCCCAGCTACTCCCGAAACTGCTGCGGCGATCGCAAAATAAGTCGAAGGTTGCTGATGAGGCGCGATCTCCATTTGAATGTTGTTAGTACACAGGGCGATCGCCCCTAAAGTCGTCCCCCCCACCAAGTGCAGCAGCGGCAGCCACACCCACACGGCAAATGGGTAATTGCCCGTACCCAACCACAGCAAAGGCGTTACCGCTACCACCAGCCCCACCGCAATTAGCAGCGGGCGATTTCCCCAGCGATCGGCCAACTTGCCCCAAAACAGCAGCAGCAACAGATTTGCTCCCGAACTCAAGCTGCTGTAAACCGTTACCAAACTCACATCCAAGCTTAAATCTTTCAGCAGGTAGATATTAAAAAAAGGCGCGCTGAGATTAACTGCAAACGTCCACACGCTAAAGTAAAGAATAAACATTAAGAAATTAGAATCTTTCAGCACAGAAGGTACAAAATCTGTTGATTGCTTTTCTTTTTTCTCTGTAAGTCGATCGCTCTGTGCATCTTTTCCGTATACCTGCGGATTCACATCAACCATCAAGAATTGATACCCCAAACTAATCATTCCCGCCACAACACCCAAAAATAAAACCACACCGTAGCTCAAAATTGGATCGGCGCCCCAAGTTGACACGAACAGTCCCATCAGCGGCACTCCCAGCAAAGTAACTAAGCTGGTAGCACTGTTGCGAAAGCCAAAATAGCGTCCCCGCAAGCGGTGAGGAACCACCGCAGCCATCCAACTAAACCAGTTAGAAGTGGCAAAAGCTGCCAGCACGCTAGCGGCTATGACAGTTACCAGCGTCCACTGGAGTAGTTGTTGGGGGTCTGCGTGCTGCCGGCCCCAAACAATTGCCACCACGAGCACCAGCCACAGCAGCCGCGACAAGCCGAATATCGCTAGGTTGTACCAGTGGCGGCTGGTTGTGCGATCGGCGATGTATGCTCCTAATGGTTGCAGGAGATTTACCAGCATCGGAATAGCAGATAATATACCTATTTCCACGCTGCTCGCGCCGACTTGCAGTAAGAAGTTGCTCAGCAGCAGGCCGGTAGTCGCCGACTCGAAGACAGTGGCAAAAACGCCCTCTATAGTTGAGGCTTTGAGGGTCGATCGAACGTCTTGTTTAGAAATTTTGAGAGCTGTTTTTGCAGGTCGAACGAGCTGAGATATTGTCTTTTCTAATATTTCTGAAGTTTGAAGAGCTAGAGGCTCATTTAACTCTGCAACTGGTTCAACCATAGTCATAGGATTTTAGATTTTAGATTTTAGATTTTAGATTTTAGATTTGCACAATCCTTGTTTGGTCAAGGTTTGGGGCTTGCTGGCGATTAAATTATTGTTGGCGCACGGGCGTCAATACAATTTAATCCTGCGGTCAATTGCTGAGCTAACCTGCTAAGATAAAGCCAGCCTAGCCTTCAAGATGTTAGCTTGAAAGCTAGACTGGCACTTCCGGGTAATTATTATCAATATAGATGGCAAGCCCTCGCTGGGACATCAACCGCTTGGGAGATATAAATTTGCTAATTGTAAACAAGTAGGTTTTAGGGCTTAACCAGGAAGCGATCGCAACATTTCGCCTGCCAAAAATTGCTCGAATTCCCCCTCGAATAAGTCGCCCCAAGGGCCAAAACAAATTTCGCGCGAGATCCTCCACTCGGCTCTCAAACCTTTACGGCTAGCTAAATCTATAGAATGAAAGACGATCGACTTGCCGAGTATGGCTGCTAACTCCAGCCCTCGGGCGATCGCGGCTATTCCCTCTGGGGCGACAGCATCCACTTGCTGCATATCCACGACAACTCTCAGGGCGGCCCTTTCCAAAGCTTGCTCCAAATTATTTTGGAAATCTAGGACAGCGATGCCGCCGAGACAGCCCTTGGGTTGCAAAACAATGGTGTGGGATGCGGTGGTTTCGGGAGCGAGTTGAGCGGTTGAACCGCAAACAAATGAAGGCATGAGGGTAGTGGCGGTTTTCATCTTTCTTCCCCCTGGGAGACAGTCATAGCTGTAGTCAGTACGGGGTAGATGGGGCGATCGAGGATGCAAGGTGTATGGAAGATAGCTATAACCATCTTGTTTTTTGAGCCTGTTTACAGTATTTGTACTTAATTCCAGGAATCAGTTTGTTGCTCTTGGACGCGCTGGCGCTCAGTATTTCGGGTGTTTTGTGAAAATCCGCCGCACGTGCCCGTAGGACTTCGGAGTAGGTTGCGCCCGATCGCACTTCCAAAAAAGTCTGGCTTGCTTCAAGGCAACTAATAGCACAAAATTATCACTTGACAAAAATTACGGTAACTGCTGATAATAGCAAACCCTAGAATTAAGCTTAAATGTTTGAGGGGTATCACTGCTACTGCGTGATGTCGATCGCCGGCAAATTTACTGATTTCTGCATTTGAGCGTGACAAAAACTCAACCTTTATCCGGGTATACACTGCCAGTATTTGCCTGTGCAGCCGCACTTGCAGCTTTGCGGTGCTTGCGCGCAGGTATTCAGTCTGTAGATAGCGTATCAGTAAATTTACTGGAACCGCCAATAACGGCAGAAATTCCGATCGAACAAGCATCTGTACTCAAAACTGGTACAGCTTTAGGCGTGACTCGCTCAGATCCGGGAGACAACCTCGATCTGACTCGCAATACTCCCGTTTGGGCAATGGTGGAATTGCGGAGAGAGGGAGAGGGGGAGAGGGGGAGAATGGGAGAGAGGGAGAGGGGGAGAGAGGGAGAGCAGATTGTGATTCTCGGCGGTGAAGGTATAGGGCGTCACGCAGTCGGTGGAGGAGCGGCAATTTATGATTACGCAATGCGGCTGCTGCGATCGAATCTGGGCCGAGAACTCGCACCGTCCGAGAGAATTACTGTCACCCTGATTCTGCCCTTGGGGCGCCAGCTAGCCGCCCGGACTTCTAACGAAGCTTTCGGCGTCGTAGAAGGACTTTCGCTGCTGGGTACAACTGGCATTTCTCAACCCCTGAGCGCCCCCGGACAGTTGGAAGTTTACCGCGAACAACTGCAACAAAAAGCCGAACTGTTTGACACTTTAGTGTTTTGCATCGGCGAAAACGGCTTGGATTTGGCGCGACAACTGGGCATCGATCCGCAGCGGCTGGTGAAAACCGCTAACTGGCTCGGCCCGCTGCTGGTAGAGGCTGGAGTTCAGGGCGTGCGATCGATCTTGCTGTTTGGCTATCACGGCAAATTGATGAAATTGGCGGCGGGGATTTTTCATACTCACCACCACCTCGCTGACGGGCGCCGGGAAATTCTCACAGCTTACTGTGCTAAGGCTGGAATGCCCGCCGATGCGTGTTCCGCAATTTTTGCCGCAGCGACAGCCGAAGATGCTCTCGGGCAACTGCGGGCTTTGGATGGGGCAACTGGCAGCAATTGGGTCGATCGAATTTACGGCGACATCGCCCGAGAAATCGACTTGCGATCGTCGGATTGCATTTTTACTCACACCAACCAGCGTATCCCCGTGGGATCGGTGATGTTTGGGCGCGATCGCAAAATTATTGTTAAAAGTGACATAGGAGATACATTTTTGACCCAAATTTGTTAATGTAGTGTGAATATCCCTGAATTCTGTTTAAAACATCGGTCAGGGATAATATTTAACAAGTAATAATTTTCAGTCCCTAGACCTTAATTATACTAGGTTGCTTCAGGACGCACTTTCTGAGGCAAGAGTTCAAATTAATTAGGGTAAGGCTTGAAGTAAATCTATGCTTGTCCTCGGCCCTATTAATTGACTAAAATCGCAGACAGCAATCTAGTATAAATAAGATTTATTCCTAGCGACCATTTGTCGCTCGCCTTAATCACTCTTACACTCAGGCGGCGACAAATACCTCCGCAACTTTCGGCCCAATTAGCAATTAGCAACTACGCAATAACCGTGACTACTAAAATAGAAACTGAATCAGACCTCACAAACTCTTCTCTGGGGGAAATAGCTCGCCAGACGATCGTGATTCTCGACTTTGGTTCGCAATATTCCGAACTGATTGCTCGCCGCATTCGCGAAACTCAAGTATATTCAGAAGTTATTTCTTACCGCACTACGGCAGAACAGTTAAGAACTATCAATCCTAAAGGAATTATTCTTTCAGGAGGCCCGAGTTCTGTATACGATGAAAGAGCTCCCCAATGCGACCCGGAAATTTGGAATTTGGGAATACCGGTGTTGGGCGTCTGCTACGGGATGCAGTTGATGGTAAAGCAACTCGGCGGGACAGTTGAGCGGGCTAAGTTGGCCGAATACGGCAAGGCATCGCTATTTATTGACGATCCTACGGATTTGCTGACAAATGTCGAAGAGGGCAGCACGATGTGGATGAGCCACGGAGACTCCTGTAGCGAGCTGCCGGCGGGTTTTGAGATCCTCGCTCACACAGATAATACTCCGTCTGCTGCTGTTGCTCACCACGATAAAAATTTGTACGGGGTGCAGTTTCACCCAGAAGTGGTTCACTCGATCGGCGGACAAGCTTTGATTCGCAATTTTGTTTACCATATTTGCGAGTGCGAACCGACTTGGACGACAGCTACTTTTGTTGAGGAAACTATTCGCGAAATTCGCGCCCGAGTGGGAGACCAACGAGTTTTGTTGGCTCTATCAGGCGGGGTTGATTCTTCAACTTTGGCTTTCTTGCTGCACAAGGCGATCGGCGACCAACTTACTTGTATGTTTATCGACCAAGGGTTTATGCGCAAGCAGGAACCGGAACGGTTGGTGAAATTATTTCAAGAGCAATTTCACATTCCGGTGCAGTATGTCAACGCTCGCGATCGCTTTTTGGCTCAGCTTGAAGGCGTTACCGATCCTGAAGTAAAACGCAAGCGGATCGGTCACGAATTTATCAGTGTATTTGAAGAAGAATCGAAGCGCCTCGGCCCCTTCGATTACCTCGCTCAAGGTACTCTTTACCCGGATGTGATTGAGTCGGCTGACACGAATGTAGACCCGAAAAGCGGCGAACGAGTTGCTGTTAAAATTAAAAGCCACCACAATGTCGGCGGTTTACCAAAAGATTTGTGTTTTAAGCTGATCGAACCGCTGCGGAAATTGTTTAAGGATGAGGTGCGAAAAGTCGGCAGATCGATCGGGCTTCCTGAAGAAATCGTCAACCGACAACCTTTCCCGGGCCCGGGATTGGCGATTCGGATTACCGGAGAAGTTACCGCAGAGAGACTAAATATTTTGCGGGATGCTGACTTCATCGTGCGCCAAGAAATTAACCGGCACGGATTGTACGGCGAACTTTGGCAAGCTTTTGCAGTTTTGCTCCCGATTCGCAGTGTAGGCGTTATGGGCGATCAGCGCACGTATGCTTACCCGATCGTTCTGCGATTTATTAAGAGTGAAGACGGGATGACGGCTGACTGGGCGCGGGTTCCTTACGATTTGTTGGAATTGATCTCGAACCGGATTGTGAATGAGGTTAAGGGCGTTAACCGGGTGGTTTACGATATTACTTCTAAGCCGCCTGGTACGATCGAGTGGGAGTGATTGCTAGTTAGCTAATTGAGTGGGCGGACAATAAGTAGGTGGACATAAATAAATATAATAATGTCCGAAGAGAGGAACGAAGCAATCGCAGGGTTTTGAGATTGCTTGGTTGTCTCGAAGGACAGGAAATATATATGTCCACCTACTTAGTTTTGTCCCTCTGCTGGACTTACGAACTCTTGAATGAGAAACGCGGTTTCTGACTAGGAATTTGGGCGGCACTCTGGCACTGTGCAGTGTTAGGTAACATTTTGATACTTCTTTTGATACTTCTATCCTAAAGGAAGAAACCTAACTTGCCCCTCCCATTCTCCCTCAATACTGCACTCAGCAATCAGTATAATTTCCTCGATTGCTAACCCCACTGAGACTCGGCGGCTTACTTCAAATAATCCAGGCATAGACAATCCTGATTCAATCCGATCGCACAGCAAAAGCGATCGTGGTTGCAACATCATGGGTTAGGACAATACGCCCTTGCTGTGCAGCCCATTCTAAAACAGTTGGATCGTCAGTTCCTGATAATTCCACATCTTGAACGCGCACAATATCAACATGACGACTCTGCCGAAAAATACCGCGAACAATCTGATTATTGAAATTCTCGTCAGCAAGGAATCGAGCCATGTTAGATTACCTCTGCCGATATCGTCTAGCCAATAACCGAGATCGTATTCCAATCGGATTAAAACGCTGCTCAGTTTCCTGCCGAATTGCTGCTGCTTGATGTTGACGTTCTAAAAGATAAACATCAACTTCAGCCTGATGTCTCAAGTAGTAACCAATGGTTGAATAAATATCTTGGATCTGAAGTGAGGTGTATTGCTCTCCTATCTCTTCTGCTGTAGCACCTTCCAGGAAAGCCATCACAACGGTGTCTAGGGTGACGCGAGTTTTACCGACTCGTACAACGCCATGAGCATCAATTTCTAAAGGTGCTGGTTCGATCGCAATTGCTAATGTCATAGGCTCTACCAAGTTACTACTTCGATTATTTTTCGCTCTTTACATCAATTGTATCATTAGTTATCAAAGCTAAGTCTAGAGGATAATCGCCAGTTGTTAGTTGCGCTTCAACTTCTATTTTGCCATCTATATATACATTTGAATCTGGCTTCGTATATTTAATTTCCGCACAGTCGAAATAGCTAACAGCTCCTAACAATGAAATAAGATGCTCTCTTAAATTATTCAGATCGAAGTCCTCAATCTTAATTGTATGACCGCTCTTTAACTCAATTTCAATCTGGTCGTAGGTTCCATCAAGCTTTGTTCCATGAAAAATATCAATTTCTTTTCCAGTTAGTTGAGTGTAACGTTTAGCTAATTTGCTCATACCATAAAGAGTTCCTATTTCTTTGGTCGTAAACTCGATAGATTGAATTGCAGCAATATCAATGATGTGAGTGTTGTTGAGGTTGATAAATTTTCCCATGCTGCTTCACCAAAAGACCTACCCATGAAACCTTATCTAAGAATATTAAAATATTTTAGCATTGAACGCGAATAGATGACCTCTATAAACTGCAATATCGACAAGAGAGGCTGTACAACTAAACATCAACTTGTAAAGGCGGGATAAACGCATTATCTAAGCCCAAGATACCGCATAGTTTGTGTCTTGTCAAATTCTACCAAGTAATTCATTGACGCCAAGTGGGTATGCCAAATTCGTTAATGAAGCCATTGTAAATCTGTTCAAATCCTATTGCAGCAACCCGATCGCACACGCAGGTTGCTGCAATCCAGCATCGCGCTAAAGCCGATCGTTTCAATAACATATCCTGATTGCAACTTCCTTTACAACCATAAAAAAAGATGTGCTAATCAGCAGATTTAGGAAATGGCTAATTCAACTTCAAGTCATCCATAGGGCCCTTAAAAATTGCCGAGTCCCGCACCGGACACGGCATTGCCGTGTCCCTGCGGGTATCCCGTACAAATTAGCCAACAATTAAGGCAAAGTCGAGCAATTGTGTGGTTCTATGTATTCATTTTCCCACACCAGCCGGCTGGCGGTTGCGCACTTCCAGAAAAATCAACAAAGCATTAACATCAGCCGGATTCACCCCACCAATCCTCGACGCTTGCCCAATAGTCAGCGGCCTCACCTTAGTCAACTTTTCCCGCGACTCCTTCGAGAGAGTTGTAATCGCCATATAATCCAAATCCGCAGGCAATTGTCGGCGTTCGTGTCTCACAATTTCATCAATTTGATTTTGCTGTTTTTGCAGATAGCCAGAATATTTGATATCAATTTCCGCACCTTCTTTTTCAGCCAACTTCAGACTAGAATCTCCCAAATTGTACCGTTCCAAATCGACATAGTGAAAACCGGGACGGCGCAGCAAATCAGCGAGAGTAATTGAACCTTTAATCGCTTGTTGGGTATCGGCAAAAATTGTCTTACCAAGCTCCTCGTGTTCTTTCACCCGCGTCGAGTACAACCGTTCTTTCTCCGCCACAATATTAGCTTGCTTCCGCTCGAACAACTCCCAGCGCCGATCGCCAATCAAACCAATTTCCCGTCCCAGCGGAGTCAAGCGTTGGTCGGCATTGTCCGATCGCAGCAACAGCCGGTATTCCGATCGCGAAGTCAACATCCGGTAAGGTTCCCGCAAATCCTTCGTACACAGATCGTCAATCAAAGTCCCGAGATAACTTTGCTCGCGAGGAAACACAATCATCTCCTGATTTTTCGCAAACCGAGCCGCATTAATCCCCGCCACAATCCCCTGTGCAGCGGCCTCCTCATATCCAGTCGTACCGTTCACCTGTCCCGCGCAAAATAGACCTTCAATCTTCTTAGTCATCAGCGTCGGAAAGCACTGAGTTGCCGGCAAATAATCGTACTCCACAGCATAAGCAGGGCGCATCATCTTGCACTTTTCCAAACCCGGAAGAGTCCGCAGCATTTGCAGTTGCAAACTTTCCGGTAAACCAGTCGAAAAACCTTGGATGTAAAGTTCGGGAATATCCCTACCTTCCGGTTCAATAAAAATCTGGTGGCTTTCCTTATCCGCAAACCGCACAATCTTATCTTCAATACTCGGACAGTAGCGCGGCCCCTTGGCATCAACCCAGCCGCCGTAGACTGGAGAAAGGTGCAAATTGTCTCTAATTAATTGATGAGTTTCTGGCGTAGTTCGAGTTAAATAACATGGCATTTGTTCGCGTTCGATCCAAACTTCTGGATCGAAACTAAACCAGCGGACATCTGCATCTCCCGGCTGCGGTTCCAAGTTGGTATAATCGAGGGTGCGCTTGTCAACTCTGGCCGGAGTTCCGGTTTTCAACCTGCCTGTTTCAAAGCCCAAACGGTTGAGAGTTTCCGTCAAACCGACGGCGGCAAATTCTCCGGCGCGTCCGGCTGGCATCGATTTATTGCCCACCCAAATTGTGCCGCCTAAAAAAGTGCCTGTGGTGAGAATTACGGCTTTGCATTCAAAGGCAACGCCGAAGTATGTTTCAACTCCGATTACTTCTTCGTTTTTGCCCAAAACTAAGTCTGTTACCATCGCTTCGCGGACGGTCAAATTAACTTGATTTTCGACAATATTGTTCATGACAGCGGCGTATTCCCGCTTGTCTGTCTGTGCTCTCAGCGCCCAAACTGCGGGGCCTCTCGAAGCGTTGAGGACGCGCTTTTGTAGGTAAGTGCGATCGGCCATTTTGCCGATTTCTCCGCCTAGGGCATCGACTTCGTTAGTAAGTTGAGTTTTAGCCGGGCCGCCGACAGCGGGATTGCAGGGTTGCCACGCGATTTTGTCGAGGTTGAGGGTGAGTAAAAGGGTGCGGCATCCGAGGCGAGATGTGGCGAGGGCGGCTTCGCAGCCGGAGTGTCCGCCACCTACTACGATGATGTCGAAACTATCTTGGAATTGTACTGGTGTTTGTGCGGTCATGGGATTTTAGATTTTAGATTTTAGATTGAATAATAGACATCTGGCAAAATTAGGTTTTGGTCTGGGTAGGACTAGGCTTCCATAATCTTTTTAGGAGATGTCTAATTGACTTCAGAGCGTTCCACGAGCGCCTCGCGCCCGTTATGGATGAAAGAAACTCTTTCTCCCCCTCTCCCCTTCTCCCTCTCTCCCCCTCTAATATCATAGATAATCTAGATGCACAACACCTTAAAATCGATGTACGGTAAGTCCCTATACCCTCACCCACCAACACCATGACACAGATCGCCCTTTCCGACCTTCCCGAAACCATCCAAGCCCTACTCACCCAAGCCATACAAACAGGCGAACCCCTCACCATCGCCCAAAACGATCGCCCTGTTGCCATTATCTCCCCCATCAAAAAAAGTAAACGAGCAGCCTTCGGATCTGCCAAAGATAGCGGCAAAATTATCGGAGATATCATCGAGCCAACCTCGAACTTCGTAACTTGGGATGTCCTGTCATGAAACTCTTACTAGATACCCACATTTGGCTTTGGTATCGTCTTGGGAATCCTCGCCTATCAACTACTTTACAAACGGCGATCGCTAACGAAGAAAACGAACTTTGGTTAAGTCCCATTAGCATTTGGGAAACCCTGCTACTCGCCGAAAAAGGAAGATTAATCCTAGAACCCACACCAGAAAAATGGATTAAAAAAAGCCTACAAGAACTCGACACAACAGAAGCAATCCTCACCAATGAAATTGCCCTTCTGAGCCGTCAACTAGATATAATACACCAAGACCCCGCCGATCGATTCATTGCCGCCACCGCCGTTCATTACGGACTAACCCTCGCCACCGTCGATGCCAACCTAACCCAAGCTACTTGCCTAAATACTCTCAGCTAATCCAAAATTTTGCACACCGCAAACAACTTTGAAGACTCGATCGATCGCACTCAAACAACAGGTGTTCGTCAATTAAAACTCTTCCTCTCCATTAGTGTAGCTGCTTTCTTCAAACATCGATGTTAATCCAGTAATTTTTACGGGGGGTCGATCTTTTAATTCTACGACAAATGACAACTCCCCACCCATTTGGGATTAAATATCGCGCAAACCTTGGTTTCGCTGATGGGAGGCGAACTCAATGTCGAAAGTTGTTGGGGCGTTGGGAGTACGTTTTGGTTTGAAATTGAATTGTCGAGCACAGATTTTGCAGCACCAATTTCGCCCCAGCAGCAACAGCCCGTCATTACAGGTTATGAAGGAAAACGGCGCCAAATTTTAATTGTTGACGATCGCCCATAAAATCGCTCTTTGATGGTGGATATTTTAGCACCGCTGGGTTTTGAGTTAATTGAGGCCAATTGCGGTGAAATAAATTGAGAAACAGCCATTTCTGAGGAACCGGATTTGATTGTTGCTGATTTGTTGATGCCCGGAATCAGCGGTTTTGAACTCTGCGCTAAACTGCGCTGTTTGCCAATGTTTCGGGAGACGCCCATCTTAATTGCTACTAGCGGGCTGTGCGAGTTGGAGTTGGAAAAGCAAGAGGAAATAGGCTATAACGATTTTATCAGTAAATTTTTTCAAATCGATGATTTTTTGGCAAAAATACAAAATTATCTGGGACTGTCTTGGATTTTTAAGGCTGCGGGCGATTCACGCTCGGGATAGCTTCGCTTCACGACATGAATCTGAATTGGCTCACGGCTCACAATACCCAGAAATGCCTCCGGGCTAAGAGTTGCTCGATTTGTACGAAGCAGCTCAAATCGGTAATTTCGAGCAAATTAAGCGCCAAGCGCACCGCCTGCAAGAGTTAAATTCCAAGTATGCGCTATTTGCTCGGAAAATTTTGCAGTTAGTCGATCGCGCTCGACGATGACGCGATAATTCTACTAATTCAGCCTTGTTTAAATATGGATGAATAAATAAAGCGGGCGCGAGTTTACCTGGATTTAAATAAACCCCGTGTCTCTGAAAAAATCCGATTTAGCCACGAGTTATCTAGGAATAAACCCAAACTTTTCAACAAATGCGCGCCACTCCTCAACATAATTAAACAATTATAAAAGTCGCTTCGAGCGAATAATTTAGAAGTATAAATAGTAATGAGGAGAGGGGGAAAATACGTAAGTAAGTTTTTGCGGGCGAAACGCAATCGTTGAGCTCGGCTCTGAAAGCTGCTGGCATTTATGACGGTTGTACTTCGCGACTTTGAGAAATCGGTTTTTTAGCCCGCGCCGCAAGCAACCCGGTTTCTCACACCCTAAAGTTGATATGAGGAGAGCAAAATAGAAGTATAAATAGTATTATGATATATTGCAGATACTGCCTCCATCTGGATCGTCCGCTCTGTTGCACCAATTTCAACCAAACCCAAGCAATCGCGTAACAGGAACGCAACTTCTCGGCTATCAGGTTGGGTGCGAGTGCCTCAACCCAACCTACTTTGTATTAATTGCCGAGTTTGTTTTATTTTAAAGGATCAAAAAATATGCAGTATCAGCAAAAAAGCAAATTATTAATCGTAGACGACCAACCGGATAATATTAATATTTTATCTTATTTCCTGGAGGAATACGGATTTGAAATTATTGTAGCGACGACCGGAGAAAAAGCGCTGCAGAGAGTCGAGAAAATCGTGCCGGATCTGATTTTGCTAGATATTATGATGCCGGGAATAGACGGATTTGAAACCTGCCGCCGCCTGAAAGCAATAGAAGAAGTTAAGGACATTCCCGTAATTTTTATGACTGCTCTTTCCGAGGCTGCGGATAAAGTGAAAGGGTTGACTTTGGGAGCAGTAGACTACATCACTAAACCGCTGCAGCACTCCGAGGCGATCGCCCGGATCAACCTGCACCTGCAACTGCGAAACCTCACCAAACAATTAGAACAACAAAATACGCTGCTGCGAGCAGAAGTGCGATCGCGCCAATTAGCCGAGTTAGGGCTGCGCTTGGGCGAAGAAAAATTTGCCAAAGCTTTTCGCAGCAGCCCCGCCGCCATGACAATCGCCACCTTGGAAGAGGGATACTTGACGGAAGTCAACCAAAGCTTTTGCAATCTCACCGGCTATTTTCCCGAGGAAATATTGGGCAAAACCGATCGCCAAATCAATTTGTGGGAGAATCTCCAAGAGCGATCTCGTTTCTCGCAACTCTTGCAACTATCCGGCGCTATTTACAAACAAGAATTCCAGTTTCGTACCAAGTTCGGCCAAATCAAATTTGTCCTGGTATCCGCAGAAATTATTAGCATTGGGGACATCAACTGCATTCTGATGATGACTTACGACATTACCGAGCAAAAGCTGGCCCAAGAAACCTCATACCGCCGCGAACAAGAATTCAGAGCCTTAGCGGAAAATTCCCCGGATATCATTGCCCGATTTGACCGGCAACAGCGCCACCTTTACGTCAATCCAGCAGCCGAATTAGCCACAGGAATCCCCGCCGAAGCATTCCGAGGTAAAACCCATCGAGAGTTAGCAATCCCCGCAGAAGTGGTGGCGCTCTTTGAAGCAAATGTGTCCGCCGTGTTCGCTAACGGAAGCGAACAGTGCTTTGAGTTTAATTGTATCACACAATTCGGCACTAAATTCTATCAAGTTTGCATGGTTCCTGAATACAAGCGCGATCGGACAATTGCATCTGTCCTATCTGTGGGCCGCGATATCACCGCTGTCAAACAAGCAGAACTAGAACTGCGAAAAAGCGAACTGCGGGAACGAGAAAAAGCTGCTCAATTAGAATTAACATTAAACAATTTAAAACGCACCCAATCCCAACTGATTCAAACCGAAAAAATGTTTAGTCTCGGGCGAATGGTAGCAGGAGTTGCTCACGAAATTAACAATCCCAATAGTTTTATTTTGGGCAATATCAATCCAGCCCGCCACTATTTCCAAGATTTAAACAATCTCCTGGAACTTTACAAAAACAAATATCCATCACCCGGAGCAGAAATAGAGCAACTAGCTGAGAGTATAGATTTAGATTTTTTGCAAAAAGATTGGTCGCGGCTGATGCAGTCAATCGAGTCGGGAGCCTCGCGCATTCAACAAATTGTTGAGTCGTTAAAGTTTTTCACCAAACTCGATGAATCCGGCATTAAAGATGTAAATCTCAATCAAAATATTGATAATACTCTGCTATTCGTCCAGCACAGAGCGCGAGGCAAAGGCATTAGCAAAAAAATCAACGATCGCATTATTTCCCAAGAGATTGAGGTAATTAAAAACTACGGCAGCCTGCCGCAAGTTGCCTGTTACAGCAGTCAGTTGAATCAGGTGTTTGCCAGTTTGCTCAATAATGCCATTGACGCCCTAGAGACTCAACCTGACCCGAGAATTGTGATTCATACTGAGCTGGAAACGGCAGAATGCTCCGGGGTTGACAAAGACTCAGAAGCAAGAGCTGACCATCAGTTGTCAACAGCAATTTCTCCCGACAATCCTCCTAGTCTATTCGCGGTGATTCGGATTGCTGACAACGGTATTGGCATGAGCGAAGAAGTGTTAAAAAAGATGTTTGACCCATTTTTTACCACAAAACCTGTAGGGAGCGGCACCGGATTGGGTTTATCTATCAGTCACCAAATTGTTGTCGAACAACACGGCGGTCAAATTAGTTGTATTTCTGCTCCCGGGAAAGGGACAGAATTCGTTGTAAAGATTCCTTTACAACCCGTAACTTGCGAGCAGGAAACTCGACACGCGGTTTCTTTGTAGCAGGAGTTACGCAGAATATGTAGCAATACCCGATTGTTAAGACTCCTTATACTCGGAGATCCTTGCAGCGCATACCCCCTACTCGACCCCTACTCCCCGATCGCGCTTTCTTGACGCAAGAGAGCTTTCTTATTCCCCCCGATCCTCGGGGGGCGGGCGAGTGGGATCTGCCTCGGGCGATCGCCTATTGGAATATGTAGGGCGATGCACACCGCACCGGATAGTTCAAGCATTTGAGGGACTTTTTGACCGCCCGGCCAGCGGGCTAGCAGCGCGCACCCTACAATAACTGTTCTGCCGAATGCCGAATGCCGAATGCTATAACAAATAATTAACAACCGTGCACAGCAAATGAAATATTTCTTTTTATCCGACGGCTGGAAAGTGGGGCGAGTCTGGGGGGTAGGCGGCGAGTGGACAGCAGCCGGCTGGAGGCGCCAGCCGGACATCCAACAGCTCAACCTCTCTCTTTGCGATCGCAGCGAAAAAATGTGGCTCTACCGCGTAGAAGACGCCGTACTAATGGTAGAAGTCAAACCCTGTGCCCCCCCCGATCCAGCCGCTCCGGCAAAAAATATCGGCAACGTCACGCTCACCAGACTGATCGATGCCGAGCAAGTCCTCGAACGCCTCGGGACGATCGCCACCCGGTGCCAAATCGAGAACCCGCAATTAATGTAAGGCCGAACATATTGCAATCGGTTCTAACACTCGATACACTTCTTTAAATAACTTTCATTTTTATGCCTCCACCTGTGAAGGTAGAAAGGATTCGGCAAAAGGCAGAATTTAAACCCCGGACGTAACTGCTGGGGATGGAGAATCTGATTTTTCCGTCAAAATAGACATCATCACTTACACCTTGGAGAACCGCAGTCAATGGGACTACCCTGGTATCGCGTACACACAGTCGTCTTAAATGACCCAGGCCGATTGATTTCTGTACACTTAATGCACACTGCCCTCGTGGCAGGTTGGGCCGGCTCGATGGCCCTTTACGAACTAGCAGTTTTCGATCCCACAGACCCAGTTCTGAACCCGATGTGGCGTCAAGGGATGTTCGTGCTACCCTTCATGACTCGCTTGGGAGTCACCGGTTCTTGGGGCGGTTGGAGCATCACTGGCGAAAGTAACGTCGATCCTGGCTTCTGGTCTTTTGAAGGCGTCGCCGTCGCTCACATCGTCCTTTCTGGTTTGCTGTTTTTAGCAGCAGTCTGGCACTGGGTATTCTGGGACTTGGAACTCTTCAGAGACCCTCGCACCGGCGAACCAGCCCTCGACTTGCCAAAAATGTTTGGCATTCACTTGTTCCTCTCCGGCTTGCTCTGCTTCGGCTTCGGCGCATTTCACCTTTCGGGACTTTTCGGCCCGGGAATGTGGGTGTCCGACCCCTACGGCTTGACCGGTCACGTCCAACCAGTGGCGCCTGCTTGGGGCCCTGAAGGCTTCGATCCGTTCAATCCGGGCGGTATCGTCGCTCACCACATTGCAGCGGGTGTAGTCGGCGTAATTGCCGGTTTGTTCCACTTGACAGTGCGGCCGCCGGAACGTCTTTACAAAGCCCTGCGGATGGGTAACATCGAAACCGTACTTTCTAGCAGTATCGCTGCTGTGTTCTTTGCAGCTTTTGTGGTTGCGGGTACGATGTGGTACGGTTCTGCTGCTACTCCGATCGAACTTTTCGGCCCCACCCGCTATCAGTGGGACGGCGGTTATTTCCAACAAGAGATCGATCGCAGAGCTCAAGCTAGCTTGGCTGCTGGCCAAAGCTTCCAACAAGCTTACGAGCAAATTCCCGAAAAATTGGCTTTCTACGACTACGTGGGCAACTCTCCGGCTAAAGGCGGTTTGTTCCGCGCTGGCGCAATGGTCAACGGCGACGGCATTGCTAAATCTTGGCTGGGCCATCCAGTATTTACTGACAGCGAAGGTCGGGTGTTGTCGGTGCGCCGCCTCCCGAACTTCTTTGAAACTTTCCCAGTCATTTTGACAGACAAAGATGGGGTCGTTCGCGCTGACATCCCCTTCCGCCGCGCTGAATCAAAATACAGCTTTGAACAAAGCGGAGTTACTGTCAGCTTCTACGGTGGCGAACTTAACGGTCAAACCTTTAAGAATCCTCTAGATGTTAAGAAGTTTGCTCGCGCCGCCCAAAAGGGTGAAGTATTTGAATTCGATCGCGAAACCTTGAATTCTGACGGTGTTTTCCGCACTTCAACTCGCGGTTGGTTCACTTTCGGACACGCTTGCTTTGCTTTGCTGTTCTTCTTCGGCCATATCTGGCACGGGTCTCGGACTATTTTCCGCGACGTGTTTGCTGGTGTTGAGTCTGACATGGAAGAACAAGTCGAGTGGGGCTTGTTCCAAAAGCTGGGCGACGTGACCACCAGAAGAGAAGAATCTCTCTAGATTTCGCCAGCCTAACAGAGCACCGGGAAACTTCCCCGGTACACAAAAACCCGGTTTCTTCAAGAAACCGGGTTTTTTTAGTTAATAATCAAACCACTAATTACGATAAAATAATACGGCAAGGGAAGATAGGGAAAATTTAACATGGAAAGCGTTGCTTACATTTTGATTCTGGCTTTAGCCATAGGTGTACTATTTTTTGCGATCGCCTTTCGGGAACCACCCCGGATTGGCAAATAATTAGCTATACGCCCGCGGCCTTTCGTCGTGTCAACTTAATGAAAACCTTTGTCTCTGTCGTTTATAGCTGAGGCCCGATACCCCTCGCATCCCCGCAACGATTCGGGGGACGAAAGAGAGAATTTTCGGTTCCCCCCGGATAGTCGGGGGACGGAAGACGCTCTTGTCCCCCCGCAACGATTCGGGGGATTCGGGGGCTCTTCCGGCGGGGGGATCGGCCCGAGTCATCAAACAGCAGACTGATACTAGGTTCGCAGCTCAAGTTGACACACATCCCGGGCGCTGTATCCTGAGTCATTTTTCGAGTCCAGCCATTCATCAGACCGGGCGCGGTTAGATGAATGGCAATTTGCTGGCAACGCCTGTTAAAATCAGCAATCATGCGCTGTTCCTCCTGCCAACACACAAATAGCCGCGTTCTCGAATCGCGTTCAGCCGAATCAGGTCAAAGCATCCGTCGGCGGCGCGAGTGTTTGAGCTGCCAGCACCGCTTCACAACTTACGAACGGATAGAATTTGTGCCGATTACGGTGATCAAGCGGGACGGCAAGCGCGAATCTTTCGATCGGTCAAAATTAGTTAGGGGACTGGTTCGGGCCTGCGAAAAAACCGGTTTGTCTTCCGGGCAGCTCGAAACCCTGGCAGAAGAAATCGAGGCGCAACTCCAAGGTCGATCGCTCCGAGAAATCGCCAGTTCAGAAATAGGGGAACTGGTGCTGTTGCACCTGCGGCCGCTCAGCGAAGTCGCTTATGTCCGTTTTGCCTCGGTATACCGCCAATTTCGAGGCATCCGAGATTTTGTAGATACCCTAAATCACCTTCAGAATCCCCTCAACGAAGCTGAAGATACAGAAACGGGGACAAATTTTGACGCAGATTTGCCGGATGCCGAAGCAGTCGATCGAGAAAGCCCAGCATCCTGCGCTAGTCCCAGCTAAGCTCGCTTAAATTAATTTATAGAAATATTCTGGGAGATTGAAAACCGTGTCGCGAGGAAGGCCCGGAGGAATAGCGACTCAAGGGACTCTCATTCGAGCGAGTGTTCTTTTTTCTCAGTAAGAGTGCTGGGTGTGATATGATCGTCATCGGTCTAAAATAGAGTATAACTAGACAACGTAAAAACTTAACTGGATTAGTTGAGTGCGTAGTCACACCGATAGGTGTTGCAGTTTAGGAAAGCTCGCATTTGAACAAAACCTAACTAAAGATCGGTGACTAATTAAATACGGTAGGGCATACCGAAATTTACGCTTCTGGAGAAACCGACCTCTACTTAGACTGGAGTAATCCTGTCGCCAGCAAGTCGGCTCGTTGAATGAAGAATCTCAGTTTATTTATACCTGAGAGTGTCAAAATAGTCTACTTGACTCGGAATGTTAAGATTCAACGTTTTAACACAGAGTATGGACTAACAGTAATGGCAAGCGCTGGTGTGCAGTTGCACCTGGCAAAAGTTAGCGAAAACTGACTTTAGTAAAAGATTTTGAAAAAAGTTAATCGCTTTTTCACCAAAATCTCTAATATCTGCCGGCACAAACGAAAAACATGAAGGAGAGAAATCCTAGGAAACTATTCGCATGGTCAATCTCAAAACCACAGTCAAAGACATCGGCTTTACTCACGAAGATTTTGCAGCCCTACTAGATAAATATGACTATCACTTTAGCCCGGGCGATGTAGTAGCGGGTACAGTTTTTAGTATAGAACCGAGGGGCGCTCTGATTGATATCGGTGCTAAAACAGCAGCGTACATTCCCATTCAGGAAATGTCGATCAATCGAGTCGAAAGCCCTGAAGAGGTATTGCAATCAAACGAAACCAGAGAATTTTTCATTCTAACCGATGAAAATGAAGACGGACAATTAACCCTGTCCATCCGGCGCATCGAGTATATGCGGGCCTGGGAAAGAGTGCGACAACTGCAAGCAGAAGATGCCACAGTACGATCGCAAGTATTTGCCACCAACCGCGGCGGCGCACTCGTGAGAATAGAAGGCTTGCGAGGCTTTATTCCCGGTTCTCACATCAGCACCCGCAAACCGAAGGAAGAATTAGTCGCCGAAGAATTACCATTAAAATTCTTAGAGGTAGACGAAGACCGCAACCGCTTAGTGTTGAGCCACCGCCGCGCTTTAGTAGAAAAGAAGATGAACCGTCTCGAAGTCGGGGAAGTCGTAACCGGTACAGTGCGCGGCATCAAGCCTTACGGTGCTTTCATCGACATTGGCGGTGTCAGCGGCTTGCTGCACATCTCGGAAATTTCGCACGATCACATCGATACGCCCCACAGCGTGTTCAATGTCAACGACGAAGTGAAAGTGATGATCATTGACTTGGACGCTGACAGGGGCCGGATTTCTCTCTCCACCAAGCAGTTGGAACCGGAACCGGGCGCGATGGTCAAAAATCGCGAGTTGGTTTATGAAAAAGCTGAAGAAATGGCAGCTAAGTTCCGCGAGAAAATGCTCGCTCAAAAGCAAGCTAAAGCAGGCATAGATGTTCCTGTAGAATCAACCGATGCTTTGGACATCTCCGATGAAATACTTGAGGACGTACCCTCAGCAATGGAAGAGGATCTGCCGGAAGCAGCAGCGGAAGCAGTATTAGATGTAGAAGAGGAAGAAATCCCTCCTGCGACGGTCGAATAACATCGCAGTCTCTGTGATTAAAAGAGGGTATTGTCCCTCTTTTTTTTTGCAGTTAGTCATGAGTCATTAGTCATTAGTCATGAGTAATTAGTCATTAGTCATTAGTCATTAGTCATTAGTCGCTGCTTAGTGGTTGACAATTTACAATTCACAATTAGCAATTCACAATTTACAATTTACAATTTACAATTCACAATTTACAATTACCAATTCACAATTTACAATTACCAATTACCAATTACCAATTACCAATTACCAATTACCAATTACCAATTACCAATTATTTAACATCTTCCTGCCGACAGATGCAGCGATCGCTCTTTGGATTAATCCAAGGAGCAACTACCTCTGCCTCAAGAAACATCGCCTTTAGCGTGAAAATTTGTTAAGATTTATAAACATCAGGGACAACTGCACAGGTGCCAACTCATCCTAATTCTTAGGCAACAACAGAGCAGACGAGCAAATCCTACAACAAAATGCTTATAAAATTCTTGCCCTGAGGCTCAAAGGCAAGCCGACAATGAACCTCAAACTATTAAAAGAAAAACTAGAACAGCTTAAAAAACGTCCCAATTGCAGCAAAGGAACGATCGACCAAATCGAAAACTGGTTAATCGGTTCCCACATTTTGCAGCGATTGAGAATTAACCCTTACTACGTAGCAGGCGATACTGTCAAGAATGTTAAAAAAATTACTTCGGAATTTCTGCACGGAGTAAAAGCTGGCGCCTTCGACCTGCACTGGGACATCCACTGCCCGCACTGCAACATGATAGCAGACGAATTTAAGGATTTGGCAGACACATCGGAAATGTCTTTTTGCCCGATGTGCGATCGCGAGTTTAAAATTGATTTGCTCGATCGCGTCGAAGTTACTTTTTCCCTCAACAAAGAAATCGAAGACCCGCAACTGCGGCCCGTCTGCGCTCCCCCTCCCGTACTCCAGAACAAACTGCAACTGGTGACGCCTTTATACTGTACCGAATCCGAGACTGTCACCTTAGAAAACGGTCGGTACCGCTACTGCTGTCCCCTGACTTTAGCTAAAGGGATTTTAAAGGTTGAAGGCGAAGAAACAGAAGATATACAAGAAATTAAAATCAAGCAGTTAGCGGGCAAAGATTTTGACAAAAAAGAGCTGGCAGTGCGTCCTGGAAAAGTTAAGATCGAACTAAGTAATACCGAACACAATTTGTCGGGGCTGATTTTGCATTCAGATGTATTGCCTTCGGAACTGACATTAGAACAGCTCCCCCTGCGGCTGTCAGGAATCCAACTGCTGCATCACCCCGATTACAAGCGTTTGTTTGGCGATCGAGTAATATCGGAAAGAGAGCGAGTTAAGATTCGGGCGATTACTATTATGTTTACCGATATTACCGGTTCTACCAGAATGTACGAAACGCTGGGAGATACTAAAGCTTACAATATAGTGCGCGACCATTTTGAAATTTTCTTTGAGTCGATCGAGAAATGTGGCGGTAAAGTCATTAAAACCATCGGCGATGCCGTTATGGCTTCCTTTATCAGCAACGAACAAGCAATTATGGCGGCCGCGGCTGCTGTCGCCTGTTTCAGGGAGTACAACTTAACTCGGAAACAACAAGAGTGGATTCAAGTCAAAATTGGCATTCACCGAGGTACAGCCCTGCTGGTAAATCTCAATAATGCGATCGACTATTTCGGCTCCACAGTCAACAAAGCCGCCCGCATTCAAAATCTTTCTAAAAGTGACGAAGTTTCCTTTTCCGAAGATGTTTATCACGACCAAGCTTTTTTAACTGCATTAAAAGCTACAAGAGTGTCGGAAATTCAAAAACGAGTTGAAGATTTAAAGGGAATACAAGGTGCACAAGTCGCCTACACTGCGAGAATTAATACTGAATCGGTAATCGCGCTGTCTGCTGAATAGGTAAGTGGAAGAAGCTATGTATAGCCTCGATCGCCCCGGGTGAGGTATGTGTGTTCAGTTGACCGCTTGACCGCTTGACAGCTTGCCCGAAAAGCCGGTCGTTGGGTTGACCGCAAGAGGGCGACCTCTACCTGGAAGTCCGAGGATTGGAGTAATGAATAGTCTTCTTTTAATTTCTCCCGAAAAAGCTTTGGGCTTTAAACCAATTCTTTCTGGTAATGGGTAATGGGTAATGAATAATGGGCGAGTGAGCTTTGGAACCGCAAGCTTTTTCCCCATTACCGATTACCTTGGAGTATGTGAAATCTCTAACTATTCAAATATGGCAAAATTTGTCAATTTTTGCCAACTGCTGCTTTCGGTTGCAGTGTCAATCAACTAGCCAAAGCCCGAGCGCACTTCTCCACCAAGTGTAAAGTTTTGTTACAAAAACCTATTCGGTAGCTTTAGATACAGAATTATCTGATATAGTTATAAATAGGAACAGAAAAGCAGCCCAACATTAATCTAGGAATACGGAGGAACCGGATATGTCTACCGAAAATCAAGCCCGCTCTCTGATGATGCGCCACCACCAACTGGTGAAGAACCGGCAGCAATCCATGCTCAACCGCAGCGCCACCGAAGTCGGGATGGAAGACACCCACTACTGGGGTCACATTCAAGGCAAAGCCCAGCCCAGCCTTAAAGACAGCTACGATCGCAGCAACGCCACCATGAGCTAAGGCAAAGCTCAATTTCCCCAATTGCCCGCAAACCTATTACCTAGATTTGGAGAAAACCAGTGATGTCTACCCAACAACAAGCGCGCAGCCTGATGATGCGCCACCAACACCTCGTCAAAAACCGTCAGGAATCCATGTTGAGCCGCGCGGCTGCTGAAGTTGGTTTAGATACTGGTTCTGTGGCGAGTGTCGATCGCAAATAACTCGTTTTTTCAACAGCGAGACAGTTGAATCGAGTTTGTTGTTTGCCAGCTAAAAATTAATAATGACAGTTACAAAACCGTCGCGACTTCTTCTTGAGTTCGATCTTTACAGAGGAAGTCGCGATTAATTTTATAGGGTTGGTTAAAGACAAAAAGTGAGGCACAGCCTCGCTTAACTGCATTTCCACGCCTGGGAAGCAGAAAACGAGCAACCCTTACATTCGTCAGTTGTTCGCAATGCGAAAATCTAAAATCTAAAATCTCAAATCTAAAATGATATAATCCCCTCTCAATAGAATAGAAGGCTCTAGGGAGGTCATCATGTCGGACTGGAAAAAAATTGACGGCGGAGTTACAGCACCGAGAGGGTATCGAGCATCGGGAATTACAGCGGGTTTGAAGCCTTCAGGCTTGCCGGATTTAAGTTTAATTTTGTCAGAGGTGGACGCGATCGCCGCAGGAGTCTTCACCACATCCACAGTCCGGGCCGCTTGCGTGGACTACTGCCGCCAGCGCTTGCAAGCTAAACCCAGCGCCAAAGCAATTTTGTGCAATGCGGGACAAGCAAATGCTGCTACTGGCGAAGCAGGCTTAGCAGATGCCCTCGAAAGCGCGAAATTGTTGGGCGAAGCGCTGAATATTCCTCCTGAATCGATTCTTTTGGCCTCCACTGGCGTCATCGGACAGCGGATTAAAATGGAGCCGCTGAGGGCGGGAATTCCGCGATTGGTTGCTGAGGCGTCGGAAACTGGTTCTGATGCGGCGGCTAAGGCTATTTGTACGACTGATTTAGTGCCGAAAACGATCGCCCTGGAAACCATGTTTGGCGATCGACCCGTGCGCATCGGCGGCATTTGCAAAGGTTCGGGAATGATTCACCCCAATATGGCAACAATGCTAGCATTTGTAACTTGCGATGCAGCAGTGTCGTCGCATTTGTGGCAGGAAATGCTGAGTCGGGCGGCGAACAGAAGTTTCAATCAAATTACTGTTGACGGCGATACCAGTACCAACGACTCGCTAATTGCTTTGGCTAACGGCCAATCTCGCACGCCGGCAATTACAGAAATGGGTGCGGATGCTGAAAAATTAGAGGCGATGCTGACAGAAGTTTGCGTGCATTTGGCAAAGGCGATCGCCCGCGACGGCGAAGGTGCAACTTGTTTGGTGGAAGTGCAAGTTAGCGGGGCCGCCGACGAAGTTTCTGCGAGTAAAATTGCCAAAACAATTGTCGGTTCTTCTTTGGTGAAGGCTGCTATTTTTGGACGCGATCCGAATTGGGGCAGAATTGCGGCGGCGGCGGGGCGCGCTGGCGTTCCTTTTGACCAAGAGAATTTGCGGATTCAATTGGGAGATTTTTTGATGATGGAAAATGGGCAACCTTTAGCGTTCGATAAATCTGCTGCGAGTAATTACATGAAAGCGGCCGCCTCGGGAGAATATTTGAAGGAAGACACGGTTTTAATTCAGGTTGGTGTCGGGAATGGTGCGGGTTTTGCGAAGGCTTGGGGATGCGATTTGAGTTACGACTACGTGAAGATTAATGCGGAGTATACGACTTAAGTTGAAGAGGCCCAGGCGGTTGGAAACTGCGGCGACACCGACTCTCACCCGCCTCCGCAGGTTCAAGAAGCCCAGGCGGTTGGAAACGGCTGCGACACAGACTCTCACCCGCCTCCGCGGGTTGAAGACAAAAGCCGCGGGTTGAAGAGGCCTCGGCGGTTGGAAACCGCGGCGACACAGACTCTCACCCACCTCCGTGGGTTGAAGACAAATTTCACACACTTTCCATAAAAATGAGAGACAATTTTACGAAGTTATATATCCATTTTACTTGGGAAACCTAGGATAGATTGCCGTTGATTACTCCTGATAATGAAGTTCACCCCACCTTTATAAGAGGTGGGGGTGTCTATGCTAATCTAGAACTACCTAAAGTCCAGAGATCACATAAACAAGCCCAACTTCTAGGCAAACCTCCAGAACTTTTGCTGGGACGTTTCTCGTAGTCCTTTCGGCTACCCTTGTTTAAGCCAACCTCTAGCGGCAATATTGAGCGAACCATTCAGATCGCAGTTATATTGTTTGCCGCTAGCAAAAGTGGCTAAAGCGTAATTCTTTTTGTCTCGTTTCACCTTGCCAGAGCCATCAAAAGCCAGCTTCGAGGTATAAGCCGCAATGACTGTAATAGTCCTGCCCCCTAACTCTTTCCACTTGTTTTCAGTCAGATCAAAGATCAGGCTTTTTAACCAACCGTGAAAACGTTGCTTCAGATTGGATCGTTTCTTCCCACCTTTGGGCTTCCACCCTTTCAAATCCTCAAACACAATAGCATCAGCACTATAAGCCTGCGCTATTTGAGTAACTCGTTTTGAAACGATGTGGCCTATTTGTTGGTTGATGTTGCGGCATTTGCGATAGGTATTTTTGCAAAAACCTTTACCAAGGCTTCCACCTTTACCGATTGTTTTTTTAGCCCGCCCGGAAACTGATTTCAGGCGTTGATCGCGACGGTCTATGTCTCTTCCAGGGTGAATAAATTCACGGTGGATTACAGTACCATCGCGACTCACGACTGAAACAGTGGCAGTCGTATTAATCCCCAAATCTACAGCTACAACAACCCCAGAACCTGCGACCTTTTCAGGATGACACTCAAATGGAACAGAAAGGTGACAAGCCTTATCGGTCACAATGAGATAGGGTGATTTGATTTTATTGGTAGCAACTTTATGACGTTCATGCAATGAACTGATGGGTATGGTTATCCAAATCCAATCAGTTCCAGTGAACACCTTAATTTCCACTTGCTCAAATCCATGTAACTTGAAACACTGTCCTTTGTACAAGGCAGGGTAACAACCTGCATCAGAATTGAGAATAGGAGGCTTGGCATCACGCCGATTCCGACTCTGGCCAGATTGCCAGTCACGGTATCGAGTCATATAGCTGCTTACTTGACCCGCTGCAAACATGATTGCCGCACGTCGTAAATAGCTGGGGAATTTGTGGAACGCTTTGCCTATTTGGGGATACTTGATATCGGGATTTTGAGAAGTCGCATGAACAAGTCTTTCCACTGCTGGGACAAGATTATCAGCACTCAAAACGCCAAGACTAGGCCAGTGAGTTGAAATCACCGTAACAAGGAATCGACAAAGGCGGCGATACTCCACAACCGTATTCAGCAAATACTGTCTTTGGTGCGGGGTGGGAGAAATCTGCCATTTATCGGTTCTGATTGTTTTGGGTGCTTTTTTCGATGCCATAAATAGTGTAGTCCATAGAGTATAAAAGTGTAACAAAGTCTAAGGTCTTTTGCTCATAGTGTTTGCAATATCCAAATACACATGGTGTTTGTTAGGAAGTATAGGCATCCTGTCATAACTCGAAAGATGGAAGCTGACACGATCCAGCTATTCCGGGGAATTTGCGAGAATAACCGCTGTTACTTGGTGGAATGCAAGGCATATCTAGTCTTGAAAGACCATATTCATTTATTGGTCGATTTGGCTCCTGACGTGGCAGTTTCTACTTTGGCTAATCTGAATCGCCCGCGATTTTTGAATCTAAAATTTCTTCAACCCGCGCACCATCCGGGTTTCGTTTGTGTAGCCGCGAATTCGAGTCGCCGGGAATCTCAACCGCGAATTCCATTCGCCGGGAATGGAATTCGCGAATTCGATTCTCCCAAAATCTCAACCGCGAATTCGATTCTCCCAAAATCTCAACCGCCCGCGAATTCGATTCGCCCAAAATCTCAACCGCCAATTCGATTCGCCGGGAATCTCAACCGCCCGCGAATTCGATTCGCCGGGAATCTCAATTCCCCGCAATTTCAAGCACTATTTTACCCGTTACTGAACCTGTTTCTAACAACTCATGCGCAGCTTGAGCTTGTTCGAGGGGGAAAGTTTGGCTGACATGAATTTTGAGCAAATTACGATCGCACAAACGAGCGCACTGCTGCAAAATCTTCGCCTGCTGTTGCTGTTCCTCCACCAAACCTTGCAGCATCGGTGTTAACATTAATTCCAGACTAATTCGCAGATTTCGCGTTCTCGCCGTTTTCAAATTGCCCAAAGCCGGATCGGGTTCCAAAATCGTTACCAAATCTCCATAAATCTTCACAGCCGGAATAGTTTGGTAAAAAGTTTCTCCCCCGACTGTATCGAAAGCCAAGTCAACTCCTTCTCCCTGAGTCCAAGTCAAAACCTGATCGACAACATCGCTACTTTTGTATAAAATAACTGAATCTGCACCTAACTGCCTTACAAATTCGGCTTTTGCTTCGGAACTAACAGTAGTGCAAACCTCAGCACCCTGCAATGAAGCCAACTGTACCGCGACGTGGCCGACACCGCCTGCACCTGCTAGAATTAGCACTTTTTGGCCAGCTTGCAAGCGCCCTCGATCGTACAGCGATTCCCATGCTGTAATTAAAACTAACGGTGCAGCCGCTGCCTCAGCAAAACTTAAAGCAGCAGGCTTGAGGGCGAGAAACCTTTCGTCTACAACGGCAAACTCAGCATAAGTACCGATCGACCCGCCCAAACCCCCATTGCAGAAAAAAACCTCGTCTCCCACTTGGAAACTCTGCACAGCAGCACCCACAGCTTCTACCACTCCAGCACCGTCGCACCCCAAAACGTGAGGAGTTTTCTCGGGGTAAAAAGTGCCGCGCGATCGCAACTTAGTATCTATCGGATTGATACCCGCCGCCCGCAACCTCACCAAAACTTCAGTTTCTGTTTGTATAGTAGGGGCTGAGATATCTTGCAGTTTCAATACGGACGGGCTTCCGGGCGTTTCAAAAACGATCGCTTTCATCAGGGTATTAACTCTATTTTCGCGTTCACCTGCGATCCTACCTTGTATTCGTTACTCATCCGTGACGATACTTAATTATTTTTAATAAATAAATTGGCTTCAAGTAACTACTATAATTGTCGAGCGGTGTTAATCGATGTTCGAGCTAGATTTATTCTTTTACTTTGAGATTCTTGCATACCTTCTGGGATTATCGGCGACTTTAGTCTTGGCGTTCGCGATTTATCTCAAATTGCAGCGAAGGCCTCCCAGTCTGCCACCAGCCGCAGAACAACCGCAGTTGGCAGAATTAAAGGACGATTTATCTGCGGGATTGAAAATTAGGAAAACCTTTTTGATTTTCCCCAACTCAAATCCGTTGCAGCCAACTAACAGCTTCTTGGGTAAACTTTTAGGTATTGGCTGCGCTCTATTCTTCGGCCAGCAACAACGCCCAACTGTGAATTCTTTGCCTCAGGGAGGGCCGAGCACCAGCCAAACCCTAAGTCTGAGCATCGACAGTCCGATCGAGCAAAATGCCGTGAGCCCTTCCAATCTCAACCCTCCCAAAGTCAACGCTTCCGGGCAATTAGAGGAAGACTTGCTCGGCGACATCCTCGCAGGTACTAATTCGCCCGGGGGAGCAGAATTCTTTGATGCCTTAGTTGCCCACTTAGCCTCAGCACTCGCCTGTCGCAGCGCCGTCGCTGCCAAATCGATTAAGTCGAGGAAACGCAGCGCTCCGACTCCCGCTAAATTGCAAGTTATCAGTTTTTGGAGCGACGGACAGCAGCAGCCAAACTTTGAGTGCAACACCGCCAATACTCCCGAAGCGCTGGTGTTCGAGCAGGGAATGTACTCCTGTCGGGACTGCCTCCTGGAAACCTTTCCACAAGACCGCAGACCGATCGTTACAGGTGCGCGCAGTTTCCTGGGAGTCTTGCTCAAAAACTCTTACGGCGAACCTTTAGGCATTATTTGTATTTTCCACGATCGACCTCTGGTAGAGTCACATATTGCCAAATTTCAACTAATTCTCAGCATTTTTGCCTCTCGCGCCGCGGCCGAATTAGAGCGCCAGCGCCTAGAAGCAGCACTCTGCACCGTAGAAGCGAAATACTGCGCCCTTGTAGAACAAATGCCGGCTGTCACCTACATTTCTCCCCTCAACCGCAGCGCTGCCAAACTTTACATCAGCCCGCAAATCGAGACTTTTCTGGGTTATTCTGTAGCTGAATGGAAGGCAGACCCCGACCTGTGGCTGAAACTCGTTCACCCAGAAGACCGCGATCGCGTGTTAGTTGAAAACGCCACACAGAAATTTACCGGCGGAGAAGATATCTTTGGCGACGGGCCGCTGGTTTCAGAATACCGCGCGATCGCCCGCAACGGCCGAGTTGTCTGGTTCCGCGATCGAGCGATTGCAGTTCGCGATGAAGCCAGCAAGTCCGTCATCCTTCAAGGCGCAATGTTTGACATCACGGAGACTAAAGTAGCCGCCAGCGCGCTGCTAGAAAGCGAATACCGCTATTACACCTTGGCAAAAATACTACCGGTCGGGATTTTCCGCGCCGACGCTGCAGGAGATTGCTTGTACGTCAACGAGCGATTTTTGGAGATGGCGGGACTGACTGCGCCAAAGGCACTGGGGGAAGGTTGGGCCGAGAGTTTGCATCCCGAAGACCGATCTCGGGTTTTGACCCTGTGGTATCGCGCTGTCCAAAACAAGTCGCCCTGTAAGTTAGAGTACCGCTTTTGCAACGGCAACCTCACAACCTGGGTATTTTGGCAAGCAGTGCCGGAAATTGCCCACAGCGGGGAAGTTATCGGCTATCTCGGTACGCTAACTGATATCAGCGATCGCAAACAGGCCGAATTCGCGCTGCAACAAGCCGAAGAGAAATACCGCAGCATCTTTGAAAACGCGATCGAGGGGATTTTTCAGACGACGGCTGACGGGCGCTACCTCAGTGCTAATCCTGCTTTGGCGAGAATTTACGGCTACTCCTCGGCCGCCGAACTGATCGCAAACATCCACGATATCGATCGCCAACTCTACCTCGATCCCAACCGCCGCGTCGAGTTTTTGCGCGCGATCGAAAAATACGGTTCTGTGTCAGAGTTCGAGTCCCAAGTTTACCGCGCTGACGGCACCGCCATCTGGGTTTCCGAGAACGGCCGGGCTGTTCGAGACGAGGAAGGCGGCAATTTGCTTTACTACGAAGGAACTGTCGAAGATATCACCCTCCGCAAAATAGCAGAAGAGAAGTTAGTACACGATGCTTTGCACGATACGCTGACGGGTTTGCCGAACCGATCTTTATTTATGGATCGCTTGGGACACGCGATCGAGCTTTCAAAACGCCGTCCCGAAGTTTTGTTTGCGGTGCTGTTTATCGATCTCGACCGCTTTAAGGTTGTCAATGACAGTTTGGGGCATTTAGTGGGCGATCGCTTGCTGATCGCGATCGCGCAGCGCCTGGAAATCTGTTTGCGCGCTGGAGATACCGTTGCCCGTCTCGGCGGCGACGAATTCGCTATTTTGCTGGAAAATATCAAAAATACCGAAGATGCGATCCACATTGCCGAACGAGTGCAAGCGGAACTGGCACAGCCTTTTTACCTCAACGAATATCAAGTTTTTACCAGTGCTAGCATTGGCATTGTTTGTTCTGGTGTGCCGCAGCCTCCAAGGGAAATCAGCGAAGTTTCCCGATCGGGAAATCTCGGAAATGTCGATCGGGAAACTTCTTTGTCTTGCTTGTCTTCCGACCCCCCCGGGCCCAATGTCCCGTTCCGAATATTGTACGATCGACCAGAAGAACTGCTCCGAGATGCAGATGCTGCCATGTATCACGCTAAGGGATTGGGCAAAGCTCGCCACGAAGTTTTTGACTTAAGTATGCACACTCGCGCCGTCGCCCTTTTGCAACTGGAAAACGATTTGCGGCGCGCTCTAGACTGCCAGGAATTTCAGCTTTACTACCAGCCCATCGTCTCTCTAACTAGCGGTAGAATCAGCGGTTTTGAGGCGCTGCTGCGCTGGTATCACCCCCAGCGGGGTTTAGTATCTCCCGGCGAGTTTATTTTAGTAGCAGAAGAAACTAGATTGATTGTACCTATTGGTTGGTGGATGATGCGATCGGCTTGCCGTCAGATCCACCAGTGGCACCAAAAATTCCCAGCTAATCCGCCGTTGACTGTCAGCGTCAACCTTTCTAACGAACAATTTAAACAGCCGGATTTAATCGATCGCCTGAGCGAAATTTTACAAGAAACTCAGCTTGACCCCCGCACTTTAAAGTTAGAAATTACTGAAGGCGTCATCATGGACAATGCCGAATCAGCAGCCGCTATCCTCGCCCAATTAAAAAATTTAGAAATTGAATTATATATTGACGATTTCGGCACGGGCTATTCTTCTTTGAGCCGCCTGCACACTTTTCCCACTGACGCCTTAAAGATCGATCGAGCTTTTGTCAGCCGCATGACTGAAGATGAAGGAAACGAAGCCATCGTACAGACTATTTTAATTTTAGCCAGTCATTTAGGCATGGATGCAATTGCTGAAGGAATCGAAACCATCGAACAGCTTAATTTGCTCAGAGCGCTGCAATGCGAATACGGACAGGGATACTTTTTCTCAAAGCCCGTAGACAGCATCGCCGCCACACTTTTGATAGAAACTCAACCCAAATGGTAATTTGACTGCTGACTGTTGACTGTTGACTGTTGACTGTTGACTGTTGACTGTTAACGGTTGAGGGTTGAGGGTTGATTATTAACTTTTGGTTTTTTGTTTTAGTGAGTTAAGATAAGCATTAAGTTTTGGTGAAAGTTCCTTTAATAAGGGATGCAGTCGATCGATCTGTTCTTGAGTTAAAAGATTGCGGGCTCCGTCAAGTCTTAACCAGTGTCTTGTTTCGTTTAATGAACCTCTTGCAATTTTCACAAAACGCTGATTATCTTGGCAGCTATAGCGTCCATGTCCTTCTGCAATATTAGCACCAACACTATCAGCCGATCGCACTATTTGTTTACCCATCGTATCCTTCGTAAACTCGTCCCATTTTTTTACAATAAACCATATTTCGTTTGATATTTTTTCAGCTAATTGATAAACTTGTAGCTGTTGAAAGCTTTCCATATTAGCTTCTTTAAATAATTGATAGCCAACAATTGATTAATGACTAATACAAGTTAACTGTCAACAGTCAACCGTCAACAGTCAACCGTCAACAGTCAACCGTCAACTAAGTTAAACTTTCGCTTCCAAAGACTTGAGAAACTCAGTATTTACCCCCGACTCCCGCGTCAGGGCAATTTTTCCAGTACGAGCAATTTCCTTAATCCCAAATCTATTTAGAACTTGGACGATCGCCACCATCTTACCCGGATCTCCGACAACTTCCAAAGTCAGCGTATCATCACCAATATCCACCACTCGCGCTCTAAAAATCTGAGCTAACTCAATTATCTCCGATCGCGTCCCGCTAGCAGCATTAACTTTCAGCAACATCAACTCCCGTTCCACACAGGGAATTTCCGTTATATCCTGAACTTTAAGCACATTAATCAACTTGTACAGTTGCTTGGTCAACTGCTCGATAATCTGGTCATCTCCGGGTACAACCATGGTAATCCGAGATATTCCCACTTGCTCCGCCGGGCCAACGGCCAGACTTTCAATATTAAAACCCCGACGGGCAAATAAACCAGCAATTCGAGTGAGGACACCCGCTTCATCTTCAACTAAAACCGAAAGAGTGTGTTTCATTTCTCCAAAAAAAGACGCATTTCGTGCAATTCTACTGTCGCCCATTCGCCTTTTAGCAGAATTGCACGCCCATTGAACCTGCCTTAGACATTTTTTTAGTGTACGAACGTACACAATTCCTTACTAGAATAAAAACTATTCAGGTCTGGTGGCTGGCGAAAACAGCAATTTTGACACCAATTGGTGACAAAACTGCGAAGTACCAAGCCACCATAACTTACATAAAAACCCGGTGTTGCAGCGACGGCATCTGGCGGCGGACTTGTTCTAGCCGATCGGGATTAATCTCTGCAATCGCCACACCCGGTTCCTCTCCAGCATCCGCCAAAACCGTACCCCAAGGGTCTACAATCATCGCGTGACCGTGAGTTTGACGGCGACCGTAGTGGCGGCCTGTCTGTGCGGGGGCGATCGTGTAGCAAGTATTCTCGATCGCCCTAGCTTGCAACAAAACCTTCCAGTGATCCTTGCCAGTGTAAGCAGTAAACGCCGCCGGCACGAACAAAACATCAGCACCCTTGTACGACAAATGCCTGTACACTTCCGGGAACCGCACGTCATAGCACACCGAAAGTCCCAGCGTCCCCAACTCCGGCGACACATAAATCGGCGGCAAATCTTCACCAGCTTTCACAGTGTTCGATTCCCTGTAAGTAATGCCGTCTGGCACATTCACATCGAACAAATGTACTTTTTTGTACCTTGCCACTTCGCTGCCGTTTGGGTCTACCAGCAAGCAAGTATTGTATACCTTTCCCCCATCCGTCGGCACGGGAAATCCGCCGCCCAGAATCGTCACCTGGAACCGCCTTGCCATCGTTTTGAGGAATTTTTCGCTTTGGAGTCCGATCGCCTCTGCAAGAGCCATCTTCTCCTCCTCTTCTCCCATAAACGAGAAATTTTCTGGTAAGGAAACTAACTCCGCACCCCGACGCACTGCCAGGTCGATTAATTCCTCTGCCTGAACCAAATTTTTTTGCAGGTCAGGCAAGCTAGTCATTTGAATTGCTGCGGCGAGATAAGACTTCATCGATTCACAATATTAGTCAGTTGTCAGTGGTTAGTGGTTAGTGGTTATTGGTTATTGGTTATTGGTTATTGGTTATTGGTTATTGGTTATTGGTTATTGGTTATTGGTTATTGGTGAGGCTATACAAATAACCCATGCCTATGCCCTATGCCCTATGCCCCATGCCCCATGCCCCATGCCCGGTTTGCCCAATGCCCGGTTTGCCCCATGCCCGGTTTGCCCCATGCCCGGTTTGCCCCATGCCCTGCGCAGGCCGGCGCCGGCCCATGCTACTGAGAAAGTCTATAGAGTTTGAGAGTTTTGATGTTTGAGCTTTAAATTAACCTTTAACTCACAGCTCACAACTCAAAACTCTCAACTTTTGCGCCCTAGGTTTTGCGACCTAATTTCGCTCAAATCTTAAGGCATCGGATGGAAAAGCAAGTCTGGGAAAAAGCGGTTAAATTCAATCAAAGCCGCACCTTGAATAGAGAGCCAAAGGATTGCCAATACTGGCGCGGTCGAAAGAAACTTGACAAAATATTGCATGAATTCTGCTCCTGAAAATTCGAGACAGTTGGTAATTGCCGATCGCTCGGTAAGACGCTCATTGCTAACTTGCAGTTAATTGATTAACTGTTAGCCATTAGCGCTGCTCCCTTTCCCTATTTTAGCGGGGGGAAACAGTAATTTCGTCATCCTTGGCAAACATTTCACCAGTGGTGATTTCTTTGAGTGCTGCCAGAGGCCACAAAAAGCCGCTCAGCATACAGGAGATTGCCAAAGGAACATCGATAATAATCTCTTTTTCCTCTGGAGTTGCTGATTTTTTGGTAACTTGCAGGTAAGCGCGGCCCACCCAACCAATCCAACCAGCAATATACAAGAACAGCACGCTAGGAATCAAAAAGTCGCCAGCCTTGTTCAAGCTACCGTCCACAATTAAGTGCGGGTAGCCTTCCGGGCCGCACATCTCTTGAGAATAGCGATCGAATCTTGCCTTCGCAGATGCCGGATCGCCATTGGTAGAACGCGCATTTTTAGCCAGTTCCTTGAATTCGGGAGAGTCCTTGCACGGCACTAAATTGTAAGCCGAAGCAACTGGAGCAAAACTGATCCACAGACTAACCACTAAAATTGCAGCAAACAATCGTCGCATGAAATTGTTTCCTTTTGTTACAAAACAATAAGTTTTTGTACAAGCATTTCAACTTGCAGAGCCCGAATCCAGATTACCGCGCTTGCTGAGGGTGTAAAGTCTCCATCATTGAGGCGGCAAAGCCTTCATAGAATGAGGGATTCGGGTTTCATAGGTGAGTGCGCTTGGCGATGCAATACCGCGAGGATATTCCACAGCTTGCATCACTTCGATCGCCACCGCCCACTCCAACGGCTGGCAAATATCCCGCGAGCAATAACCTGAGAACAGATCGAGCCGGGGACTTGCGCCCAATTAGTTAAGCTAGCAATAGCTAACCTATCAAATAAAATTACCAGTTAATGGCAACCATTTTCGCGATCGAAACAAGTTGTGACGAAACAGCAGCAGCAATTGTTAAGAATCGTCAAGTTTGCAGCAATGTTGTAGCATCACAAATTAAAATCCACGAGCAGTACGGCGGGGTAGTGCCCGAAGTAGCTTCGCGGAGCCACCTAGAAATGCTCAATCAGGTAATTGCCCAGTGTCTGAGTGAAGCCAACCTGAGTTGGTCAGAAATTGACGGCATTGCAGCGACTTGTGCCCCCGGTTTAGTAGGTGCATTGTTAGTCGGGCTGACAGCGGCGAAAAGTTTGGCAATAGTCCACCAAAAACCTTTTTTAGGCGTCCACCACCTCGAAGGGCACATCTACGCTTCTTACCTGATTGAACCAGAGTTACAGCCGCCGTTTTTGTGCTTGTTAGTTTCCGGGGGACACACCAGCTTAATTTACGTCAAAGATTGCGGCGTTTACGAAACAGTAGGACAAACGCGCGACGATGCGGCGGGCGAAGCTTTTGATAAAGTCGCCAGACTGTTGCAGCTAGGATATCCCGGCGGGCCGCTGATGGACAAATTGGCTGCCCTTGGCAATCCCCAAGCATACCCCCTCCCAGAAGGCAGAATTTCGCTGCCGGGTGGCGGCTACCATCCCTACGACAGCAGTTTTAGCGGGTTGAAAACAGCAGTTTTGCAATTAGTGCAGAAACTCAAAAAACAAGATATTAATGCCGGCGGCGAAGGCATCTTAGCTGCCTCTACAATTAATGATATTGCGGCGAGCTTTCAGGAAACAGTAGCTAAGAGTTTAACAAAAAGGTCGATCGACTGCGCGCTAAATTTCGGACTCACTACTATTGTAGTCGGCGGCGGAGTAGCAGCCAACAGCGGACTGCGAAAACACTTACAAGCAGCAGCAGCCAAACACAACTTGCGAGTATTGTTCCCCCCATTAAAATATTGCACGGACAACGCAGCAATGATCGGCTGTGCGGCGGCCGAACACTTGCAGCGAGGACACACATCACCCCTGACTTTGGGAGCAAATTCAAGAATGGCTGTTAGCGATATCATGGAACTGTACATTAGTCATTAGTCATTAGTCATTAGTCAACAGTTAACAGTTAACAGTTAACAGTTAACAGTCAACAGTCAACAGTCAACAGTCAACCAAACGATGAAAATCCGATCCGCAGTAGAAAGCGATTTACCCGCAATTGTCCAAATATACAACGCAGCAATACCGGGGAGAATGGCCACAGCAGATTTAAAACCAATCTCAGTCGAAAGCCGCCTCGCGTGGTACAGAGCACACTCCCCCAATTCCTGGCCGATTTGGGTAATGGAATCAGAAGAAACTATCGTTGGCTGGCTGAGTTTTCAGCTTTTCTACGGACGCGCCGCCTATCAGCATACCGCAGAAGTTAGCATCTACGTCGCGCCCGATCGCCAGCGCTGCGGAATCGGACAAAAATTATTGCAATCCGCCATCGCGCGGAGCCCCCAATTGCAACTTAAAACCTTGATGGGCATAATTTTTGCTCACAATCAGCCGAGTTTAAGGTTGTTCCAGAAATTTGGGTTTCAGCAGTGGGGATATCTGCCGCAAGTCGCCGAACTTGACGGCGTGGAAAGAGATGTGATAATTCTCGGTTTGCGTTGTTTTTAGGGACTTAGGCAATGCTTTTTATCGTGTCAACTTAAGATTAAAAACCTTTGTATCTCTCGCTTATAGCCGAGGCCATATCCCCCCGGCGCCCCCCTTCAAAAGGGGAGTAGGGGGTGGGACAAGATTCTTATCAAAGTCTCCCAACAATCAGGGGGACGCAAGAACACTCTTGTCCCCTTCGATTATCCCGGCGATGCAAGAACACTCTTGTCCCCTTCGATTATCCCGAAGACTTTGAACACTCTTGTCCCCCCCTTGGGAAGGGGGGCGCCGGGGGGATCTGGACTCAGCTACAAGCGAGATTTTTCAAAGCAAAACCTGCCCGGGCCATGTTATCTTTACTCAATCTGCTACAATCATCATCTCATCCAAAGATGCGATCGCCACATCAGCCTTTTCCAGATGACTAACCTCGGCATTTCCCCAACAAATCCCGATACAGCCAGCCGCGCCCGCATTCTTACCCATCTGAATATCACCCGCCGAATCTCCCACCATCAAAGTCGCTGCGGGATTTACTCCTAGTTTATCGCAAGCTTGCAAAAACAATTGCGGATCGGGTTTGTTAAGCGTTGAATCCACACCCATTTCTAACTGAATGTAGTCGCCTAATGCGTGGTGTTTCACAAACTTTTGCACCGCAGAAGTCGTAGCCGCCGAAAGAATTCCCAGCTTCAAACCCGATTCCGAAAGAAATTTCAGCACTTCCAAACTGCCGACAAACATAGGAGAAGAAGCACTATTTTTAAACATTTCGTCAGCTTCGTCAAAAGCGCGGCGCGCAATAGTTAAAGATTCCAACCATCCCCTGCCGGTTTCCGCGATGTATCCCGCCGCCACAATCTCATTTTCCCGGCGACTACCCACTGCTAGTAAACCCGTGGGGTCAATGCTGCCGCCGTCGATACCGAAAGCCATTTGTAACGGCTCTCCAACGCCGGGAATTTGAGCGTCTGCGAGGCGCGAGCGCTTAATTCCCAACAATCTCAAAAACTCCTGAGAATCCTCTAGAGTGCCGTCTTTGTCAAAGATTACGGCTTGGATATTTGAGAAAGTAATGCCCCGACATTTAATAGTTACCAAGAATCTGAACTCCGCAATTTATATATTTTTGTGTATTGTCTCATATTGTGCTATTTTTGGCAATTGTTTTGAGCGCAAGATGATACTCTTGTCCCCCCCTTATTAAGGGGGGCTAGGGGGGATCTGGCCCTAAGAATGACGATCGCACGCACCCAACAACTCCTGACAAACTCCCTCAAAACACTGCAACACATCAACATTCGCAAACCTGACTACTTTCAGTCCATACCCCTCTAAAATCCCTGTTCTTTCCGCATCATATTGTTTACCCTGTTCGGTAAAATGACTCTCGCCATCAACCTCAATCACCAATCTTAAAGCAGCACAATAAAAATCTACAATAAAATTGTCGATCGGGATCTGTCTCAAAACTCGAAAAGGGAAATTTCTCAGAAAATCTTGCCAAAGTTTTTTTTCGGCTGGAGTTGGATTTTTCCGAAGTTCCTGGGCGATGGGGATAAGTTTTGGGTTGTAAGGTAGGTGGAAATTGGAGTCGTTTAATTTCGTCATAATCCTCTTAATCTCGGATAGATCCCCCCTAACCCCCCTTAAGAAGGGGGGGACAAGAGAGTTCTTAAAGCCCCCCTACAACCAGGGGGGACAAGAGTTAAAGCGTCTAATCTCGTATCAAATATCATAAATCACAACTCCAAAATTATTTAAAACCTCCCGGCTAAATTGGCAACCATTAATGCTAGTTGAACAGGCTTCACAGGCTTACCAATATGTGTTTGAAAACCAGCTTCGATCGCCCTTTCGCGTTCTTGCTCGATCGCATACGCAGTCAGGGCCGCCGCTGGGATGTTTCCTCCGGCTGGCGCAGCAAGAGCTCGCACTTGCCGAATTAAAGAATATCCGTTTTCCTCTGGCATTCCAATATCCGAGATTAGCACGTCAAATCTGCCCGGATTTTTCGTCAAAGCAGCCATCGCCGAAGCAACAGATTGGGCTGTCACAACCTCGGCGCCGTAGCTTTCGAGCACAACTTTTAAGAGATCGCGGGTATCAGCCTCATCATCCACAACTAAAACCTGCAAATTTTCCAAAGAAGGGACGCGCTCGCTTGAGTCGTTCAAAGGCTCTGACAAAGCAGCCGGCTCTGCTGGGTTTGGCGGTGTCAATTCTTGGGGCGAACCTCGCAGAGGTAATCTCACAGTTATTGTAGTTCCTTGTCCCTCCCCCGGACTTTCGGCTTCCACTGTTCCCCCGTGCAATTCCACAAGATGGTACACGATCGACAAACCCAATCCCAACCCTTGATTAACCTTAGTGGTGCTAGAATCTCCTTGGCGGAAGCGATCGAAAATATGCGGCAGCAAGTCAGGCGCAATCCCTTTTCCCGTGTCGGTAACTCGAATTTCAGCATAATGCTCGATCGGCGAGAGCGCAATTTCCACTCGTCCTAACGGTGGAGTAAACTTAATCGCATTAGACAGGATATTCCAAAAAACTTGCTGCAAGCGATCCATATCGCCTAAAACAGTTGCACAACCCAACTGCGAAACTATTTCAATGTTTTTGGCTTGGGCCGAACATTCAACCCCATCAATTGCAGCTTGCACCACTAACCGCAGATCGATCGCACGGGTGTTAAGTTGAAGCTTGCCGTTCGTAATCCGGGAAATATCGAGAAGATCTTCGATTAACTGAGCTTGCGCCCTGGCGCAGCGCTCGATCACCTCCAGAGCGCGATTGGCGGCTGCTTCCTTCAGGTTCCCCGAGCGCAGCATTTGTGTCCACGCCAGAATCGGAGTCAGGGGATTGCGTAATTCGTGAGAGAGATTCGCCAGAAATTCATCTTTAGCTCGGTTAGCAATTTCTGCCTGTTGGCGGGCTGACTGTTCCTGCTGCAATAACTGCGATCGCTCTGTCTCAAACTGCTTGCGATCGGTGATATCCTCGACCGACAGCAGAATCATGGAAACGCTGTCTTCTGGTTTAACTTTACAAGCATTTATCAGCAGAGTTTTCAGTCCGATCCGCTCAAAAACCTGCTCTATCTCAAAGTTGTTAACCTCAACATTATTAACCAGAATATCTTCCAAAAGCCCTCGCAGTTGCGGGATATTCCCCTGCCCGCTAGCCCCTTCAAACCAGTCAGAGCGGGCGGTTTCTGAGGATGAAACTTGAAACGTTTCGTATAACGCTCGATTGGCGCTGTTCACTCGGAAATCATCATCCAGCACCATTAAAGGAGTCGGCACGCTTTCCACAATAGTTTCCGCATAGTTGCGGGCTGTTTCTATGGTAGCCGCACTGCGTTTGAGAGCGTCAATATCGATCAAAACTATTACCACACCCTCAATCAGGTTGTCGCTCGTCCGGTAAGGACGAATGCGGAGAGCGTACCAATATCCCGATAGAGTTTGCACTTCTTGTTCTTTCGTGTTGAGAGTATCGATCACCTCCAAAATCATCGGTTCCAAGCCGGGAATTTCCAGATTGGAGCGGATATCGCTAAAGGGACGCCCGACATCTGCAGAAATCATATTGAACAGCCGCTGCGCCATCGGCGTAAAGCTGCGAATCCTTAAATCGTTTGCCAGCATTAAAATAGGAATATTGATACTGGCAAGCAAATTAGTCACGTCGTTATTAACCTGCTGCAAATCGACATTTCGATTGCGAAGTTCCTCGACAGTGGTAATCAGTTCTTCGTTAGTAGCTTGAATTTCTTCTTTTGCCGTTTCTAGTTCCTCGTTAATGCTTTGCAGTTCCTCGTTGCTCGAAATAATTTCTTCGTTGGCAACTCTCAGGTCTTGGTTGAGATTTTCTTGCTCTTCGATCACCGCTTGCAGGTGCGTTTGAGCCATTGTTTTCTCTTGGTTGGCGGTGGCAAGTTGCTGCCTGAGCCGCACTATTTCCAGCTCTAAATCGCTTGGTTCTAAGCTGTCCAAATTTACGGTTCTCAGGTCGATCGCACCGCGTGAAGCTTGTTCAAACAGCACCAAAATAAATTTTGTTTCGGCCCTCGCTGGTTGGAACGGAATCACCTCAAAATTGACGGTATTCGTGCCATCGCCCTCTTGCAGCCTCACCCGTTCTTTTCTCACCGTCACGTTCTGAGTTTGCGCTTGATAAATTGCGGTGCGAAGCTCCACAGACAATCCTGGCACCGCCATTGCAAACAAGTTTAAACTCGGCGTTCCCGGTGTGAGTCTCAAGTAGGGGTTGGTGTCACCCCGCAGTTGCACGATCTGCATCTGGTCGTTCACCACCACACCGACAGGAGCACAGCGACTTAAAATCAATTGGTCTGTTTCACGCTGCAAGTCAAAGCTATGAGAAAAATTGGCATTCATGCGCTGCGGATTATCAACTTGGGTTAGGGGAGAGAAACTTGTCCCAAAGGAAAGTGGAACACGATTCGCGGTTAACTTCTTAGCATAAATTTTAGACGGCGCGTCGGCTAAAGTAAATAAGTCCGAGGATTTGCCCGTACTTTCGGAAGTGCCGAGAATCAAGAAGCCTGTGGGGTTGAGACTGTAATGAAAAATTGAGAAAACTCGTTTTTGCAAAGGTTCTGCCAAGTAAATCAGCACATTGCGGCAGCTAATTAAATCGAGATTAGAAAAAGGCGGGTCGATGCCTAAGTTTTGTCGGGCGAATACGCACAGTTCGCGGACTGGTTTGCTGATGCGATATTTCCCTCCTTCTACGGGGACAAAGAAGCGGAGGCGCTGCTGTGGTGAAACGCCTAACATCTGGTTTTCTAAGTATAAACCAGACCTCGCTTGGGCGATCGCCGGCTCGCTGATATCTGTGGCAAAAATCTGGATCGGCAGCTTCAGGTTTCGATCGCCCAAATACTCTAACAAGCAAATGGCGATCGAGTAAACCTCTTCCCCTGTCGAACATCCCCCCACCCAAATCCTAATCGGAACTTCTGCTGACTTATTTTGGGTAATCGTGGGAAAAACTTGCTCTTTCAAGCGGACAAAAACTTCTAAGTCGCGGAAAAAACTCGTGACGTGGATCAAAATTTCTTCATACAAAGCTTTGACTTCCGCCGGATGGTCGAGCAGGTATTCGGCGTAATCTTCCAATTGTTCCATCTTGTACAGCAGCATCCGCCGCTGCATTCGCCGGTTCAGGGTGGCCGGTTTGTAGTTGGTGAAGTCAACGCCTGTAGTCGATTTCAGCACCGCAAAAATATTCCCCAGGGCAGATCCCGGTGCGGGCAATTCTTCAGCGACAACCAGGGGAAGCGGCCCGGCCAGAAAGGCATGGCGGCTGAGATTTGCCAGTTCCCGCGCAATTGCCTCAGGTGGCAGAATGAAGTCTACATCACCTGTAGCGACGGCGGTATTGGGCATACCGTCGAATTTTGCAGTGTCTTCGCATTGAGCGAATGTCACGCCTCCGGCTGCTTTGACTGCCATCAGCCCCAGCGCGCCGTCTCCATCGGCTCCCGATAAAACTACGGCGATGGCTTTGTTGCCGCGATCGGCTGCTAAGGACTCGAAAAACGCATCTGCGGGCATATATTTGCCATCAATCTTCTGCCGGGGCAGCAGTCTCAGCGCCCCTTCTTGCAGCAGCAGCTTGGTATCCGGCGGAATGGTATAGGCATGGTTCGGTTCTACAGTCATCCCGTCTTCCACCTCATGCACGGGCATTTGCGTGCTTCGGGCGAGAATCTCGCTCAGCAGGCTGAGGTGATTGGGGTCTAAGTGCTGGATCAGCACAAATCCCATGCCGGTATCTGCGGGTAAGTGCCTCAGCAACTGGATGAATGCTTCCAACCCTCCCGCAGAGGCCGCAATTCCGACCACGGGAAACGGGGCGTCTGTATTGGCTTCCGGATCTAGGTCTAGCGCGCTAGGCTCGATCGGTGCGAATATATTTTCGTTAGATAAGTTCATAAAATCCACTTAAGTACCGCAGTTACGAGCCGCCAACCCTTGTCACCCTGGAAGTTAATAATGCGGACTATTCTAATAGCTGGTAAAAGTATAGTCATTTATGACATGACATGGGAGGCATCAAGTCCCTCCCCTTTCACTTTTACTTTGAGCGGATTGACCCGCATTGGCTGAACTACACAGCTCCCTATCCCATCGCTAAACGCATAAGGGAAAAGCTTTTCTGAGGATGTTGTAAGCTCCATTTACATCAGAATTAATTAATTGACCAACTGATGTTTTGTACAACCCTCTCTTAATTCGCTTGCCACTAAATGCAGTATCTTTGTCAGTCTTTCCGTACACAGGGATTGGATCTAAGCCAAGAAAATTGGCTCTTGAGGTATAAGACTCTTCTTGCTGTAGTACCTTAATCCCAACCAGTCGAGCTTTGTATTCCAACATATCAATTAGTCGAGTATGAGGAATACTGACAAAGTTCTGATTAGTTTGTTTTTCCAAATCAATCTCAGTTTTCCATTGTACATTCTTGCCAATTACTAATCTCCCAATTTGTTTGGCGATTAAAAAGTCAACAATCAGGCGACTGGTATGATGCAAGTAGTTATCAATTTTTTGGTGGCGACAGCGACTCAATCGTTGAATGCGAGATGAATTCTTGCGGATCGCTTTCAATTGAGCTTGTAGCCGTGCTTTACGTTTGTTGTAAAACTGATTGATTGATTTCAATGGTCGCCCGTTAATCAGGAGCGGGGTAAAACCCGGCTGATTTGAAGTTAACGCCACTAAGTTATCCAGTCCTAAATCAATACTAGCTACGAATTTATCATCGTCCAGGGT
>NZ_JAUBVK010000081.1:0-1260 GCF_036705795.1 Microcoleus sp. ARI1-B5 | reverse complement strand
ATGCACCGCATCGGGCGTTTGCATTTTCAGCGACAGGTGCGGCCTCTCGCAGTTGTATATGCGCACCGACTGCTCGACCATCCTTCTGGCCTGTCCCAGATCGGCGGGGCGTTGCAGCAAAAACTCGGTCTTCAGAATGCCGTTGACCCGCTCGGCCAGTGCGTTCTGGTAGCAATCGTAGCCATCAGTCATCGAGCAGGTCACGCCATGGCGCTTGTGCAGGGCTTGGTAGTACGCCGAGCAATACTGGATGCCTCTGTCGGAGTGATGTACGAGCTGCAGGCGACTGCGCCGCCCCGATAGCGCCATCTTCATCGCCTGCGCTACCTCTTCGGTCTGCAGGCTCTCATGCACGTGCCAGCCGACGATCTTGCGGGAGTACGCATCCGTGACCAGGCTCAGGTAGACGAACTTGCCATTTGTGGGCAAGTAGGTGATGTCTGCTACCCATACCTGTTCGCTGGCGCTGGCGCGAATCTGCTTTGGCCCAGCCTTGAGCAAGTTGGGGTGGCGCCTGAAGCGGTGGTGGCTGTCGGTCGTCTTGTGGTACGCCCGCCGGGGCGCCACCAGCAGCCTGGCGTTGCGCAGGACGTCGAACATCGCATCGCGCCCCAGCGCTATTCCTTGGCGCTGCAGCGGCTCCTGCAGCAGATGGTGCAGTTTGCGGGTACCTATGCGCGGCTGACGCATGCGTTGCTCGCGCACCAACTCCTGCACCAGTTGCGCATTCTCCATGCGAGCAGCCTCGCGTTGCATGCCCTGGTAATACGCCTGTCGGCTTTGGCCCATGTGCTGGCAAGCCCTCTTCACGCTCAATCCTGCGACGAGGTTTTGCGAGAGGACTTGCCCAAAGGTTTTTTTACGACGCGCACCCCGTAGTCCTTGCGCAGCACGTCAATGACGGCCTCGAACAGTCGGGCCTTCTCCTGGGCCTGCTGCAGCTGCACCTGCAGCGCCTTGATCTGCTGCTCGGGCGTGAGCGCCCCAGGGTTCTTCTTGTCTATCGGCATGGCTGCAGATGATGCCGCAGGACTCCAACCCAACCGCCCATGTTTGCGCAGCCACACCAGCACCGTCGAGCGGCCCTGGATTCCGTACTTGTGCTGCGCCTCTTTGTAAGTGAGTTCGCCTTTTTCTACCTGCTCCACCACCGCCAATTTAAAAGCCAGCGTGTAGTCGCGCTGAGTGCGTTTGACACTAGATTCCATGACACATGTCCTTTTGAAAGGTCCAGGTGTCAACGCTATTCAGGACGGGTCA
>NZ_JAUBVK010000053.1:0-28663 GCF_036705795.1 Microcoleus sp. ARI1-B5 | reverse complement strand
GCATCAGCCGGGACAACTGCTTCTGGTGCTGCATCAGCCGGGACAACTGCTTCTGGTGCTGCATCAGCCGGGACAACTGCTTCTGGTGCTGCATCAGCCGGGACAACCACGAGTCCCACAACGGGGACATTGCCGATACAGGTTCCGAGTACGAGTCCGAGTCCGACTGCGGGCGCGACAACTCCGAGCCCGAGTCCTTCGATCGTCCCGACTCCAACTGCGACAACCCCAACTCCTCCACCTTTCGGCGGGGGGCCGGTGCCGCCCAGTTTTACATCTCCGACTCCTAACGAGCCGCCGATCGTAGAAACTGGCAAGACGCTGACTGCTTTGCAGAATTCGCCTCTGTCTCTAAGCATTTCGCAGCCCAGCGATCCGGAGGGCCAGCCGCTGTCGATCGGAGTCATCGGAGTTCCCAATGCTACTTTCGGTCAAGTAGTTGTGGGTACGACTCCAGTTGCGATCAACCAAAAACTGACAGTTCAGGAATTGCTCGGCCTGAAGTTCCAACCTAAAACTAATGCGATCGGGTCAGCCGGTTCCTTCAGCTACAGCGTAGCGGACGACCAAGGCGGCACGGCGGCAGCCTCAGTCGCGATTAACATCAACTCTTTCAATACATCGTCAACCCTTCCGACGACGCTGCCGCCGGTGCTTGGCGATGATGGCATCGTATTTACGAATACGAATAATCTGCTGCCGACATTCATCGACGTACTGGCCAACGACTCCAGCCCGCAAAAAGGGCCGCTCAGCATTATCAATGTCGGCACGCCGAAACTAGGCATAGCTGTGAATCTCGGCACTCAGGTGCAGTTTATCCCCGGCAACGTAGCGGGTACAACTACTTTCACCTACAGCGTCAGCGACGGATTCGGGACAATTCCGGGTACAGGTACGATCGCCGTTTCAATCTTGCCGGCGGATAGCGGGCCTAACAGGTTGGTTGGTGGCTCTTTGCCAGATAATTTGAACGGTTTTGCAGGGGCAGATACTGTTGACGGCCAAGGTGGGAACGATACGATGAACGGCGGTTTGGATAACGACGTGCTTGTAGGCGGCCTCGGCGCTGATACGGTGACGGGCGGCGGCGGCAGCAATCAATTCCGCTATACCAGCCCTGCTGATGGCGGGCCGGCGTTTGATGCGGCTTCTTCGGCGGCAATCAATGCTGCGATCGCGGCGGGCGGATACGATGTGATTACTGATTTCACCGGTCTCGGCGTGCCGATCGCCGATCAGTTTAATTTTGCCCCCGGATTCCCGAATCTCAACAATGGCAGTCAAGTTCTGCTGAACGTGCAGACAACTGTTTCTGCAAATATTCTGGGAGGAAGTGCTTTCTTGTTTGCCTACGATTCCGGCGGCAATACTTACATCATTTATGACGGCAATGGCAATAATGTCAGCGGCGGCGATTCTCGCATTTTAGCGAAGTTAAATGGTGTAACTGGGGTTTCTTCTCTTTCGGGATTTGACTTCACATTTATTTAGGAATATAAGAGGTTTGAAACCGCAGATCAACGCCGATAAACGTCGATTTCGTTGGCAGTTTATCTGCGTTTATTTGCGTTCATCTGCGGTTAAAAATTAAATCTCATTATCTTCAGAAAACAATCCCAATAAAGGGCCAAGCATAGCACCGAACTTTGAGAAATATCAGAGGTTTGAAACCGCAGATCAACGCCGATAAACGCAGATGTAACCCACCTTCGGCATCCTCTACTGTCACAATCGCTTTTTTCGGAATTTTGAGAACAAATCAAGTTACTTTTTAGACAAAGTACAAGGAAATCATTGTGACCATCGCCAGTCCAAAATATTCACTCATCCCAAAATTCGTGGTGTGACACGATCGCGAGTGCCGAAGATGGGTTTCAACTACAAGCCCCACAGGCTGGACAGATAAAGCTTTTAGTATCTTTATCACTCCGACAAGGGATTGCTAATACGTTTCTACCGAAAATGCGATCGACAGATCCTACTTGTCGATCGTACCATGAGTTAAGAATACCTGAATCAGAGAGTTTGATGTATGGGTAACGCTCGCTACACTTGCGACAAATTCGCGTTCCCCACTCGGTTCCGCAATCATCATTGCCACTCTTACAATCACAACGGAAGCACTGGCTATCTAGAGGCTCAAGGCGATCGCTTTTCTTGTAACAGGTTGGACAAGTTAACAATGGCTTAAATCGTTCTTCTGTTCGAGCCGGGAAGCTATTCAGATTCTGTAATTCAAGTAGTTCTCCTTTAGCTTGCGATCCACGAGCTTTAGCTTGATTAATTAGTTTTGAGAGACGATTATCAAAATCCACCTGGTCTTCTGGTTTAGGTGAACAAAGTAATTTATAATGTCGTCCTTCCTGAATAATCCATGAATTTTCTTCCAGCAGTGACGGATGTATTGGCTCCTCAATTGTGAAAGGATAGATTTGACAGTATTGACTATAGAGCCACCATTGAATAGCACGAGCAATACGCTCAACACTGAGAATATCTAGTGGGCTAACAGGTAATACAGCCAAGGGTTTTTTTAAACTATTAATCTGTTGTTGGAGTAACTGAGGTAACTTCTGTCGCTCATCCTCAGTTCCTGGATACAGAATTATTACTGGGCAGTTCTGGTTTTCAGAACAAGCCGAACGAAATTCGTCAAGAATAGGATTAATTACATTTGCATCTTCTGTAGCAGTTAAGGGGAGCATTAATGGAATTAATTTCAGATGTTTAATTTTGTCTGCTTCTAATAAAATAGTTCCATCATGCTGCCACCTCAAAGTTATGCTACCTCTTGGGCTGTGGAATTGAATCGAGCCATCTGGTTGCAAACAAAGCAGATCGTCAGCCTCAAATTCTAGGCCTCGATCATTTGTTGTTCCGTTACCTGTTAAAGCGCGGCTAATGAGAAGTAAACAGAAAGCTTCAAACCCCTTAAAGCCTTGTTTATAGGTTTCAAATATCTGTTGGGGAGTCTGTGTGTGGCCACGCTTCCACGGCATCCAAGCTTGCCACAACCTGTCCACATAGCGATAATGCCGATCGTCGATCAGAATATTAGTTCGTTTGAGGGTATTGCCAACCGTTGCCTGTTTGGGGATAGCACGATATAACTCAGTATCTAGCAATCCTCGTAGCTTGTATTGCAACTGTTTCAATAGTTTAAGTGTCTTGTCCGCTGTTTTCAGGGCACTTCCGGCTTGAAACTGCTCGCCCCAAAGGCTACAAATTCGGTTTCGGTTTCGCCAATGGATTTTTTGAGTGTCTTTAGAGAAGTCATCTGCTTGCTCTAACTCTCTTTTAAGAGCCTTCACTTCGATAATTCGTTTCTGGAGGTATTCCAGCAGATGATCGATTAATCGAGCGGTAACTTTGTTCTCATAAATATCTAACAGGTCTTCTCGGATCAGACATAAAACTCTCTTCGGACGTACATTCCGAAACGTTCGTTTCTCCCAGTCTTCTGTATGAGCCGACAAAAACTCTGTAGCATGGGGCGAAATTCTTTGCACGCGGGAGACAGGTAATCTGTCGGTTTCCATCTTGAGATAAGTTCTTGGACGATGACAAATTTCCTCAATATGTCCAATATGTCTCTCCAGAAGTTCCTCTAATCTTTGGGGACGAATAGTTTTTCCAATATCATGCACCAGTGGCGATGTATTTACCCATTTCTCCCATAAATTACCTGAGAGTTTATCGAGTTTATCTAGGGTTCCCGCAAAAAAGCCAAGGCTTTCCAACAGCAAATCAGAAGGAATTTGCCAATCAGGGAAAGATTGTTCCTTTCTACTTTCATCTAACACTCGTATTGAACAGCGTTTCCCAGTATCAGGAAAAATATATAGTCGGGATGGCGGTGAGAGGGGGACAGCATTGACTGTAGCTGTTTCTGTTTCACTATGAATCTGCCATTGACCCAACAATAACCGAGTCGGCATTTCTTTACGAGTCTGTCCAGTTAAGCGATTGTAAAACTGCATAATTAATACGTTCCTCGCTCAAGCCGCTGCAACTCCGATTCCATAATTTTAAATGACTTGACTGGTGAACCTGCGTCTAGTTCAGACCAGTATGTTTCTATCGTTTCCTTAAGTTCGGTCATATCTCCTAGTTGGATGTCATGGCGATCGCGCACTTTCCGCAAAATCTTAGTTGCCAGAATGTCGTCTGTCGCTTCAGTTAGGGAACCTCCTGCCGCAATCAAAACCGGGATGTAATCATTAATTTGACGTTGTAGTCGATTTCCCCAACCAATTTTGAATTTACTTTCCAATATCTCAGATAGGTAGCAATTCAGAAAGTCGAATGCTTTAGTAGCTTTACTCTGATGTTGTTTTTGAGCTTCCTTGAAAGCAGTTGTCAGTGCATTATAAGAGATGGGATATCTGGGTGAAAGTTTAGGAATCTAAAAGCTTTGCTGACTGCGTTCAAGTTCCATTACATGAGCGCGATCGTAAGTTTTATCGGCAAATTCTAAAGTTGTTTCATCCTGGTTAGCAGTTCCCACGAACCAGACGTTTGGTGGAATGATAAGTGTGTCATTCTTTTTGAAAAGTTGGGGTGAGGGACGTTCTAGATCGGTATTTAATATCAGTTCAGGGGCATCCTGTTCTAATTTGGAAAGAAAGTCGGCAAAATACTGTTCAGGGCGAGATAGATTCATTTCATCTAGGATGATGATATAAATTTGATCGCGGAATTCGGGACACTGAGCCTCGTACAAAGCCCTTAAAAACTCTGTTTCATAGAATTTCCCTTCAAAAGAGTTGTAGTAGCCAATTAAATCCTGGCGATCGCGCCATCCTGCTTGTACTTCAACCAGTTTATAGTTATCTCTTCCTCGCCGTCCTAATGCACGTGCGAAGGCAATAGGGAGACTGGTTTTACCCGTGCCACTGATACCTTGTAGGATGTGGAGTTTACTCATCGCAATCCCACCCAAGAAGGCTCGGATGTCCTGTTCTGAGTAGTACAACCGCTTACCCTTGGGAGATATAGCAATACGATAACGAAGGTCTTCAGCAAACTGTGCAAGATCGATTGATTCCTGTGAAAGTGTGGGAGCAATTTGCAAATTCTCATCTTTGTCCAGTTGGACACATTTCTCAAAGGGGCTACGCTCTTTAGATTGAGCGATCGCATCATTGACCTTTACCCTTAACTCTTCCAGCACTGCTCGAAGACGATTATTGCTAGCTTCTAAAGCTTCCTTTTCATCCCGCAACGTTTCCAAATTAAGAACTGCGATTCGATTAGTGGCTGCTGAACGCTCTAATTCCTGTACTTTTGTGCTCAGTCGAAAACGTTCTGCTTCCCACTGTTCTTTCTGAGCCTCCAAATCTTCCAAGCGTCTCGCAGCAGCTTCTGTAGGACGTTCAGCTAATTTTTGATCTAATTCATTATTTTGTCGGCGCAAGTCTTCTAACTCAGCCAAAATCTCTTCTGGATTACGTTGCCCAAATCTCTTATTTGCATCAACAGCTTTGCGTAGATTTACTTCTAAGCTTTGTTGTAGTTTTTGTGATTCCTCATACCGTTCTTTCCAAATTCGCAAATTAGCTTCAAGGCTCTCAACTTTTGCGACTGCACGTTGAGCTAATTTTTCTTCAAAAGATTGTCGCTCTTCGTCCAGTAACTCACGGTCAATTTCTAACCTGTTTTGCTCATTCCTCAATGCTCTGCGATCTGCAATTAGTTGTTGCCGCTCTTGCTCAAATTCCTGTCTTTCTGTAAAAATCTTCTGCTCAAATTCAGCATACTTTTGACCAATTTCTTCTGTCAGTTGTTGCTGGATCTCGACCTTCGTGCTCAGAGCTTGCGCGAGCTCTTGGCTGACTTGTGCAATCTGTTGTTCCAATTGGGATAGGGCAACTCGATTTTGGGTCAGAAATCCGGCTGTTGCATTAGCTTCCCGTTCTTGAAATTGGCGCTCTTGTTGGTTTATCTCTGCCAGTTGTCGATTCAGTTGCTCTCGCTCCTTTCCTAAGAGTTTAGATGCTTCCGTCAATTTCTGCTTCTGGTCTTCTAAATCAGTCTGCTTAACCTGTAACTCTTGTTTTTGGCTCTCAAGTTGCTGATTTTCCAATTCCAGGCGCTTGGTAGCTAAATCAAAAATTTCTGCTTTCTCCCAAAGCTGCTTAAGGTCAAAATTCTCTGGAGGGGATGAGTCTAATGTTTCTAAATCCTCTTCCGCAAGCTGTTCTAAAGCCTTGCCAGATAAGGTATTAATCTCCTCATTAGAGAAGTCGATTTTTTCTGAATTTGATGTTTTTATTCCCGCATAAGTATCACTTTTTGCATTTCCTCCTGGGTTTTTAACTCCGGTTTGATTTTGATTACCTGAAGATCCTTTTTTATTGTGAGCCATATTAATCCTGAGAAAGGTAAAATTTTACGGTTGATAAGACAGTTGCAATGTTCCAGCGACTAACCTGTACACAGCATCAATTTGTCGTGCCAAGTCTGCTAATTCGCGTGGTTGAGTATCACCCCTCTGATTTGAGCTATGTGCGGCAGCATTACGTTTTTCTGCCAACTCATCCAGGAGATGTAGTAAATCGGGGTATTGTTGAGCTGCAAGTCGGAGTGGATGTGTGGAGTTATCTGGGGTAGCAAGTAGTGTAGCTAGTATGAGAGCACGTAGCGAACCATTTCCATAATCTGCGGCTTTGCGGATTGAATTGCGATCGACACTTAGTAATCCGGGAGCCAAAGGCTGTCTGAAACCAGCATTTTCTGCATAATCATTCAGGGGTTGACGATTCAACTCTCTGCGGTCACTCAATCTATCGGCTTTTCCTTTGGTAGGATAATTCTGCTGAAGCATTTTCAACAGTCTTTCAGCCACCTTCTGCGATTTAGTCAAAATATCCTCCAATTTGCCGAGCAGAATTTTACAATCTGTCACTTCCTCCGCCTCAATATATAATCGTTCAAGGGCGACTAGATCATCAAATAACTCCTCCCATCTTCTAATTGCAGGAGTCAATTTATCCTCAACCTGTAAACAGGCTTCCCCATCTGCCCGGGTTAGCCAATCATCAAGGTTGCTGAATTGCTCCTTTCGTTGGTCGCCCAGCATATTAAGCAACAATTTCTCTAATCCATGAATTCTTTGATTTTTTCGGTGTTTCTCTAACTGTCGGAGCAACCAGGGGCTATCTCCTAAGCCAAACGGATCGCAAACGTTCCAGACATTCGCACTTGAAGAGTCTTCAGGTACATATATACAAGTTGCCAGCCATAGATCGGTTGGTTTGTCATCAATAAAACTTACACGATCGAGAGTCGGAAGTTTCTCAAAAACCCAGGTATCACCATCATCGTCTTTGATACGACTGACATTTTTAAGAGTTCTTTCATGCTCTCGAACCGCCTTAATAATTTCATTCGGAGAAGGTTGCTGTTCGATCGTATTTTTGACTTGCGGCATAAAAGGCCGTCGGTAATCTGGCTTACCGGTTGTACCAAGGATTAATTCTGGAAACTCTGAATCTTTGAAACGAACTTCAGCGTACTCTTCGCGCTCTGCAAAGCGTGGAAATAAGTCACCTGTCCACGGATCTTGGAAGATAAACCCAACAGTAGCCTCCTGGGCGATAAAAGTTTCGTCTTCCAGAACTTTTTGCCCCTTTTGAGTAAGGTTTCCACGTGAGTCAACGTAATATCGATCGGCAAGTTGAGAGATGATGAGGGCTGTGAGATCTTTGCCAATATCAAGGTGATGACCAATTTTAGCAGCTTCAGTGATGCCTGCGCGACACATTCCCAAAACTGCTTTTTCTAAGATGTTGACTTTACGAGATGAGACACGGGGCGCCACAACTCGATACATACGAACGGGATACAGCAAATATTGTCGCTGACTCCAACGGGCTTTGGGTAAAGGATTGTAATAGAGAACAGAAGTATCTTGGCGGAAAGGCATGGCAGTTGTCCTAAAAAACTTTTCCGTGAGGTGTTTTACAAAGTTCATAAAAGGCAATTAATTCACGAATTGCCTGACGTTCGCTCTCTGGCCTCACGGCTTCTGCTCTGACCATCTCCAAGTCACCTGTAGCAATCAGCAACCGCTGTTGTCGGCTCATGGCCACGCAAAGACGATTCTCCAACAGTAAAAAGCCATATTTCCGGCGATAAGTTTCTGGGCTATCGGGTGTTGCTGGAATATTGTTACTGCGGGTCACAGAGAGAAACACGACATCGAATTCTTTGCCCTGAAAGGCGTCAACAGTGCCAATTCTCAATCGCTCAACGAGTTTACCATCATGATTTGTTGTTTCTCGCCATGCTGAAGCAACCTGATAGTTACCGTCATCTGTAACTTCTGCTAATTCCAGCTTGCAAAGTTGCTGCCAGAGTTCTGTCACCTGGGCTCTGTAAAAGGCAATCACCCCAAATGTCAGACGAGAGTCGTGTTCAATGAGGCGTTTTAGTTCTTCTGCAATCCGTCTGGCTTCTACAGGACGCGACTTACTGTGTCCTTTGGTTTCACTTCCTAAATTGAGGGGGACATTAATCCAGGCAGCGACCTTATCTTGATAACCCGGGAGCTCGTGAAAGAATTCCTTTTCTGGTCTACCAGGCTTAATGGGAGGCTCTCCATGATATTCGTAGAAGGTGCGGCTAACAAAATCACCCAAGATTGGGTGCATCCGGTATTGAGTATCCAGGGTCACGGTGCGCTTAATGCCATCCCGTTTTTCCCATTCCTGCAACTGTTTGAATAGCCGCTCAAACAAGCTTTTCTTCAGGGCATCTTGAGTTGTCTGGTTCGATGAATTCAGTTGACGTTCGACATCTTCTTCCAGAATGTGGGGTAGCTGGCGATGGTCGCCGACTAAAATAATCCGTCGCTCTGCCTTAGCCATTGGAATAAATAAGTCTAGGGGATTGGCCCTGGCTGCCTCATCAATAATGACTGTCTCAAAAACACTATCAACATTTCCAGTTGTGGACTCCATCTCTTTACCTACTGCCTGCTGGCAAGTAGCTGCCAAAACAACGGTGTAATTTCGCAGCATTTGCCGGACGCCATTAGGGTCGCTTTTCAAGTCGTTCAGGTATTCCTCTACAACAGCTTCGACTCCAGACTGGGATTGACGCACTTGCTCTGTTAGTGCATCTCGCACTTGTTCTAATAGAGATTCGATATCAGGATTGGCAACTGGTGCGGTTATTGAATCATTTGCTGTAGGAGTGAGTCGATCTAAAAGTGTGATTTGGAGGGCGGCCAAATCATTGAGAAAAGGAGGCTCACCAGGAAACTCGAGATTATCCCAATCGGCTGCTGTTTCTAGAAGGCGGCGATCACCATCCGATAACAAATTTAATGATTCAAGACGACGCAGAGTTTTGTATGCAGCAGTCGGTCCGTCATCTGAGAATGAAATTGGTTCAATGCGGAGCGATTGGATTGCTTTAATTGCTAATTCTCTAGCTTCGTTATTGATTGAATAATTGGTGGAGTTTCCTAAGGTAAGGGTACGGCTTTGTTCTAAGAGGCGATCGCTAAGTTCTCCCGAAATCCTAAGTTTTGTCAAATTGTAAATGTCTTCTAGCAATTTTGCTGTTTGCTGCAAATTTCCTGGAGTCAGTACATAACCAGTGACGAGATTTTGTACCTGACGCAACAAAGCTGTCTCTGGCAGTTCAGACCAGCTAGCCCGTTGAGCTTCAAGTGCCTCAATTCGCTCTCTACGCCAGCGATCGACATTATCTGGGGCATCGCTACGACTAGATTTACCTCCAACCCGAACTGCCGGAAGCCCAAATATGACGGTTCGTTCTGCCACATTTTCAACTGCATCATGCTGGTAACTGGTCAGGAGCAAACGATGGGAAACTGTGCCATTTCTGTTCTTTTCAATTTCAGACAGACAGGCTTGAATCGCAGTAATAACTTTGGTTTTACCTGTTCCTGGTGGTCCTTGAATTAAAGCAATATCGGGCGTATTAATAGCGACCCGCAGTGCCTCTTTCTGACGGGGAGTGGGGGAACCCTGAAAAGCTTCTTTTACGGTTTTATCTAGTAGCTTATGCTGGCGATAATTTGAAAGGGGAATTTTTTGATCTTGTAATATCAGCCCGAGTTGAGGCATAGGGCAGGTTGCTGTTCGGATCAGCTCTTCGGCACGTTTACGCCGATTTAAGCGGGTGCGATCGCCTTGAAGAGAAACAAACAGAAATCCGTTTGGCGGTGGAGATAGCAATTCATCTGGATTAGATGGGCGGATGTCCAGAGTCAGTTTTTGAGGATCGATGTCACTGATTTGTCCAAAAAATACTTTCTGGCTGCTAGCAACACTTTCTAAACTGCTCAAATCAGGTTCTCGATCGCTCGCTTCCAGAGAAAACTCAGATAGATCCCTCAATGCCTGCAACCTTTCCTCCAAATTCGCCTGTTTTCCAAGGTGGAAGCGACGATCGCCCGACGCTAGCATTTTTTCAGAGGAGTAAGCGATCGGGCCAACCTCATTTGCTCTTTGGAGGATCGCCTTTTGCTCCAATTCGTTATATTCCCGCCATAAGGACAGATAACTATCTGCATTTTTGGTAAGTGCGTCTAGTTCTGTTTGGATGCTTCCTCGTAGTGTCCCGGCGATCGACATATCACAGAAGGACATTGGTGCTTCTAATAAAATTAGAGGGCGCTGCTGACTAGCATCTTTTGGCGATCGTGTTTTCGCCACTCGCTCAACCCGCAAACGACTGTCATCAGTCCGCACATCAACTGTAATCCTGTTGCCGCATAGCTGGAATGAGTTTTCCAGTCCATCCTGGTAGTTTTTACCAGTTCGCATTAATATTCGTGCTTTTGGGCTTTCACTTGTTGGAAGTAGAATGAGTTCACAAGTCAGCCACTCAATGATTTTATCAACTGGCTCGGGACGGCGCAGATGCCGCTTACGAATATCTTCAATAATTTTTTCATCAACACCAAACTCCATTTCGTTGGGGATGTAGAGCTTACCTGGAAACTCATGCACTTTAATGGAAAGTTGATTGGGGGACTGTGCTTTCGGACGGATTTCCAGCAGCCAGCATAAGGTAGGTAGATTACGTTCAAGAATGCCTTCTAACTCGGTCTGGTTCTGTTGGTCTTTACCTTGAATATGCCAAATATCTGAGCCATGACGCAGAAGAATGTCATTCCCGATCTCATCTCTGTGTAGGAAAACTTCATTCTTGATGGATAGGAGTTCTTGACCATCAAATGATGTGCGATCGCTCCGTTCAACTTCAATGGTGTGGATTCGTCCACTTTGAATATCGCTGACTCTCATTATGAGTGTTCTCCAGAGACAAACCTGAATGTTGCAAGACGGTGTGGGCGATCGGTAGGGGCAAAATGCAGCAGCCACGTATAGCGTCGATCGTTGGCTGGAAATCGTTTCCATCCATCCTGCACTTCTACAACCGTTCGTTGTTCGCCATAAAAAGACGACAGCCAGAAACATTGCCCATTGAGACTGCGAACACGAACGTTAGTTCTTTCGATTTGGAGTTCGATCGCAGGAACATGGTTATCCGCTCCTGTTCTGCCATTAATAATTCGATTGGTAAGGATTAAGGGTTGGCGTTCTGTCAGTGCCAGAGCCGCCAGAACATTCTGCTGTGAGAGAAACCTATGACATTCTCTCACATCTGGCAGCGATTCCCATCGTTTGATTAGCAGTTGCATCTGAAGTGGACGAGGGTAGTCACACCAGGGACAGCGTGGTTGATTGGCGTAGTAGGTGCTACCGCAATCGGGACACTCCACTGTGAAGTCGGCTGCCGAATACAAATCCTCAACCCATTGACTAATTCCTGGTCGTTTTGTTGGCTCTCGTAACCCCTCACTAAAACAACGCTGACACAGCTTCTTCAGTTTGGGAGATAACACGATGTCTCTGGGAAAGCCGTGATGCGTAGCATTGCTTTGGTCGCTTGGATCGTCCACCCAGGGCAAAAAACCCTGTAACGCTTTTTCTTCTAACTCTGGTTCACCATCCAGAACCAAATCCCCCATTAAAGGATGAACTAAGCAGAGTGTTTGAAAGGCAATGACGGCAAAAGCATGAGCATCCGTTAAGGTATTAACCCCAGATTTTCCCAAAACTAATTCTGGCGCACCATAACCAGGTGTATGAAAACTTCGTGTAGAGGAGGAACTTTCGTAATGAAGGTTATCTGCATCAATCAAACGAATTTCGTGGGCCTCTAAATCACTGGAGACGAAAATATTGTTAGGTGATGGATCGCTGTAAACTAACCCTCTACTATGTAGTTGAGCAAGAACTTCAGCGCAACGTGCTAATAACAGTAGGCGACGACGCAATCCTCCACCGCTCAAATACCACTCTGCCAGATGGCCGAGCTCGCGAGGAGGATTACTCAGCCGTGATATGGGAACCATTCCCGTAATGAGTTCCATGACATATCCCAGGTAAGGTGCTTGGAGCATTTCCAGAGGTCTGGCGATCGCCAGATCCCGTAGCTCAGGCATTCGACGGATATTCTGCAACTGTCCTCGGAGCAACTCACGCCGACTGTTGCTAGAGCTATTAAATAGGATTTTGATCGCTCGTTTTCCGCCTTTTGCGGAGTATACTGCTCCCTGTCCACCCTCGCCCAATTTTCGCTCCAGCTCGTAGGCTTGCCCGCGTTCATCAGTAATCCGTTTGACTTCAAGATTCATTTGTATTCATCCTCTGCTTGCTTGCGCCAGATCACTGCCAGGGTTTTGTCATCCAGGTGGTTGGGAGTAGCCCAATTTCTGAGCTCCCGATGTAAAGCGTGTCGGCGAGCGGTCGGAGCCATTGACCCAAACTCAGTAACGAGGGTATGAATGAAATCTCCAACGCGATCGGCCACTAAATCATCGGCAATACCATCCGTCGCCAGTAATACCGCAGCATTGGGTGATAAGGCTGGTTTTGTAATTACTGTCCAATCCTTGGTTGTTTTGGCAATGCCAAGCCCAGTAGTCTGGTTGGTAAATCCCTGGCGTTCACCTTGCAGAATTTCCAGGCTGCCATCAGCATTCCGAATTGCAGCAATACCATCCCCTAGCTGAGCGATCGTTAATTCACCTGAAGGCAATACTGCGACAAAAAGACAGGTTGCTGCGCTGTCCTCTTCTTTCTGGGGTAGGACACGCAATCCCCAGAAAAGATGAACTAAACGGAGCAGGGTTGCAGCAGGTGCGTTCTCAGACTTCGCCCAAGGCTTCAAGGCATCCCTGACAGCTCGGCAAGCCATTTGTGCTCCTATCCGAGCATTCGGTTTTGACCCCATCCCATCACTGATGACAATGGCTGTGCCAAATGCACCAGACATTCCCATCCAGGCATCCTCATTCGGGCGACTCTGTTGGATGTGCGATCGCCCTCGGACTGATGCTCCAAACCATTCTAAACCAGGCCCAGATGGAGTTAACATCAGAAGTCCAAAAGTTCATCAATGTCAGGAGGAACGCTATTGGGATTAACACTTCTAGAGCGACTGGAAACCGTTACTGTGACCCAGCGGAAAAATTGTTGAATTCTAGTTTCGTCGGCCCGAAATACCGGAATTTCGGGATGCTGCCCAATGAGAAATGCCTTGAGCGTTTCTTCATCTGCATCAGGACCGATACCCATTGCAAAGCGTAAAGCCTTAGAAGCCCGGTCTGAATTTAACAACTGTTCGAGAGGTTTTTTCCAGTTATCGTCCAGGCGTCCCCGCTCATCAGTGGGCTGTCCATCAGAGATTAAGATGAGATTGGGATGGTAAGAGCGACTGGGAATTTCTGTTTTGTTTTCCAGAAACCGAGTCGCCAGTTCAAATGCCGCACCCATCGGGGTTGGTCCTTTCGCCTCCATATCTGTCCACTGGATCTGCGAGGCTGGTTGTAGTGTCTGGTGAAAGTTAGCTCCATCTCCACCGAATGTAATGACAGCGACATGAATCTCGGCCCGTGCATCTTGTTCCGAGGCAAAAATTGCGATCGTTTCCGCGATCGCTCGGTTCAGGGCTGCCAATTTGCCATAGGCTGTCATACTGCCACTGACATCTGCCAGGATAATAACGGGCATCATTCTGGCAGTGGCGATGGAAAAATCTTTGAGCTTGCTCATAATCAATATGGATTCTGATAACTTATTTTAATGTGCTGCATGAAACCTGTCAATAAACCTCCAAAATATAGGGTTCTATAATTTTTTCTTCCCTTAACTCAAGCTCCTCGCAGAATTTCTTGGGCCTGTATAACGGGTCTTTGAGCATTTTGACTGGCGAATTTCAAAGGTGGTACAAGCCCCCGGATTTATCCGTGGAATCAATCCAAAATCTCAAATCTAAAATCCTCAAGCCCCCGCATTTATCCGTGGGGTCAATCTAAAATCTCAAATCTAAAATCTAAAATCGATTGACTGGCGATCGCCCAAATGATTTTCTTGTACGTTGTATAAAAGGTAACTTGGTTGCTTCTAAAAATTCCTAAAAAACCGATTGTGACAGTAGAGGGTGCGGAATGTGAGATGTAAGAGTTGACCGTTTATCTGCGTTAATTTGCGTTCATCTGCGGTGAAAAATAAAAAACAAATAGCTAAACATAGCACCGAACTCTGAGAAAAATAAGAGGTTTGAAACCGCAGATAAACGCAGATAAACGCAGATTTAGTTGGCCGTTTATCTGCGTTAATTTGCGTTCATCTGCGGTGAAAAATCAAATTCGATTATCTTCAGAAAACAATCCCAACAAAGGGCCGAGAATAGCGCCGAAAACAAAGCCGCCGGCGTGGGCCCAGTAGGCAACTCCCCCGGATTCCATGCCGACACTTGCCGGGGCATTCAAGGAAGCCAGGCCGCTCAATGCTTGCTGTGCAAACCAAAATCCTAGAAAGAAGAAAGCCGGGACTCTGACTGTAGTAATAAAGAATCCCAAGGGCAGCAGTGTCAGAACTTTTGCTTGGGGATATCTGAGAATATATGCTCCCATCACGCCTGCGATCGCGCCGCTAGCACCCAGGGACGGAATGGCCGATGCTGAGGAAAAAAACCACTGAGTTAGCGATGCTAAAACGCCGCAAGTAAGGTAAAATATTAAAAATTTTACGTGTCCTAAACGGTCTTCTACGTTGTTGCCAAAAATCCACAAAAATAACATATTTCCGGCAATGTGCAGAAAGCCTGCGTGCAGGAATTGGGAGCTAATTAGCGTCGTCCATTCGGGAAATGGCGAAACTGGCAGAGACACCCGGCACATATTGCTTAACTGGCAAGGAACTACCGCCCAAGAGTAGAAAAATTGGGTTAATTGGCGCTCATCGGGCAATGAGATTTCGTACAAAAATACTAATACGTTTGCAGCAATCAGCCCGAAGGTGACGTAGGGAGTGATACTGGTGGGATTGTCATCGCGTAAGGGAACCACAGCTTTTTTTTCCTCAAGATCAAAATATTGGCAACACGATAACGCATTTATACCCACGGTGTCTCCTGTCTAGAGGAAGAAGTCAGTTGACAGTTGACAGTTGACAGTTGACAGTTGACAGTTGACAGTTGACAGTTGACAGCAGTCAGTAGTCATTAGTCATTAGTCAGAAGGAAGAGGGGCTTGGCTGGTGTTGCGTTCATCTTTGTCAATAAAAAGTGTTTGTCGTGAGGACTTTTGACAGTTGACAGTTGACAGTTGACAGCTTGCGCTGAGCGAAGTCGAAGGGTTGACAGTTGACAGCAGTCAGTAGTCATTAGTCATTAGTCAGAAGGAAGAGGGGCTTGGCTGCGGTTGCGTTCATCTTTGCCAAGAGAAAGTGTTTGTAGTGAGGACTTTTATGCGGACTAAAGTCCTCACTACAAACCTATATTTTTGTGGATGTTTGAGGGGGATTGATATTTTATGCTGCTATTTCTATGAAAACTCCTACACTTTCTACGGCCATGATACTCACCGCGCACAAAGCGTAAATCCCTGTTCCTACCGCTACTTGTACTGTGTCTGCATTGAGAATTTTGATGAGCTTCCAGCTATCGCCATTCTTTTGATAAAGCGTCCAAGAACGGATGTTTTTATCGGCGGGATTTTTCCACTGCAAAACATTGCTATTTCCCACTTTTTGTACTACCACTGATACTGGAGGGGCTGGCGGCTTTCCATTTTGCCAAGGCATGGCGGGAACGAGTGCGGGTTGCGTGTATGTAGTGGATTTGAAATTATCGTAGATTTGCTGGCGGTTTTCACTAAATGCTTTCATGCTGAAGAAAACGTTGCCTAAAGCTAAGCTGTCTTTAGAGTTGCGCGTAATCTCAATTTGATTGTTTATTTCCTGCACAGTCCACTTATTGCCGTCGAGCTTTCCTAGATTGTTTCCTACGTAAATATGTCGGTTTTGGGGGTTGTTTTCTAGCCACCATTCCAGCAACATTGGATAGCTTTGAGCTGTTTGGTCGATGCGCCAGTAAAGTTGCGGGTTTAGATAATCTACCCAACCTGATTCTAACCATTTTTTGGCGTCGGCATAGAGTGTTTCGTAGGCGTCTAAACCGCGACTTTGCGGCGGCTGTCCGGGGCGATAAATGCCGAAGGGACTGATGCCGAATTTAACGTTTGGTTTGGCGGAGCGAATTCCTTCTCCTAGTCTTTTAACTAACTTGTTTACATTTTCCCGGCGCCAGTTTCCTAAACTCATTTGCCCGCCTCTGGAGACGTAACTATTGTAAATCTTGCTGTCGGGAAATTCTTGACCGGCGATCGGATAAGGGTAGAAATAATCGTCGAAGTGAACGCCGTCTATATCGTAGCGCTTTACTACGTCTAAAATTACTTTGTAAGTCTTGTCTTGAACTAAATCAATCCCCGGGTCCATCCACAAGTCGTCACCCCACGGATAAACACATTCGGGATTGGTAACACAGAGGTGCGGGCTGACGTTGGGAGGGGTTTGGGTGGAAACTTTGGCGCGGTAGGGATTGAACCAAGCGTGAACTTCGATGTTGCGTTTGTGGCTTTCTGTAACGGCAAATGTTAAAGGGTCATAATAAGGCTGCGGCGGCTTTCCTGGAGTTCCTGTCAGCCACGCGCTCCAAGGTTCTAATTCCGAGGCGTAAAGGGCGTCGCCTGCTGCTCGAACTTGCAGGATAATTGCATTAAAATTCATTTCTTGCAGCCTGTCAAGGATTTTTAGCAGTTCGGCTTTTTGCTGTTCTGTGGAGAGTTTGTTGCTGAATGGCCAGTCAATATTCCACACGGATGTTATCCAAACTCCGCGAAATTCTCGCTGGTGGCTGACGTAAACTTGCGGCCGCGGAACTTTACTGAGAACTATAATATATTGATTGTATATTTGTGGGGCTTTTTTGAGGTATACTAATGCTTGATAAACCCAGGCGGCGATATCGGCTCTGGTGGCGTTTCCGGCGGGGTTTAATAAGTTTAAATTGGGAGCGTTGACTACTATTTCGGATTGGGTGGCTATGACGATCGCCTTTTTGGCATAGTTGGGGATTTCTGTACTGTCTTGGTAGATGTTTGATAAGATAAGATTAGTTGCCGGTTCAGCATTCGCTCCAAAAATTCCGCTAACTAAGGCAACTAATGCTTCGGCTCTGGTAATCATATTTTCGGGTTTGAATAGCTTGTCGGGATAGCCGGATATAAACCCTCTTTTAAATGCTGTTTGAATGGCGGCGGCGGCCCAGTGGGTGGCGGGAACGTCGACAAAGGGAATGTAGGGCCGTTTGTCGGGTACGGGAAAGGCTTTGCTGACGATGGCGGCGAATTGGGCGCGGGTTAGGTTGCTGTTGGGGCGAAAAGTGCGATCGGGAAAACCGCTGATTACGGCCCGTTCTACTAAGCCGTCAATGAATATTTTTGCCCAGTGATTTTGAATATCTGAGAAGCGATTTATGCTGGAAACCATAGTTATTTGATAATCGGGAATGGGAAATTGGGCACACAGGGCATTGGTCTGCGCAGGGCATAGGGCATGGGGCCGAAAGGGCTCTAGCGTTGCGGAGGGATGGGGCCGAAAGGGCTCTAGCGTTGCGAAGGGATGGGGCATTGGTTATTAGTTATTAGCAGCCAGTCACAAATAACTAATAACAACTGTCAACTGTCAACTGTCAACTGTCAACTGTCAACTATCAACTGTCAACTGTCAACTGTCAACTGTCAACTGTCAACTGACTACAGCAAACTGGCATTTTCGTACAGAAGCCGGATGATATTGATGATTTTTTGTCCGTATAAAGGGTCGGAATTCCAGCGACCTGCAAGTTCGTTGGCGGTGGGGGCGACGCCGCGCTTGACAAAGCGAAAACGCACGTTTTCTTTAACTAAAGGTTGGTTGATTGGTTCTGTGCTGGCGTAAGCTTTTAGGTGCTGAATTTGCGCTCTAATTCCTGTTCGGGCGTCGGGAAATGAAATGCCGGAATTTGTGGGGCTGATGATTCCCATGTCGGCAAAGTTAAATTGTTCTGGTTTGACTGCTCCGCCAAAGTTGAGATAGTTTGTTTCTAAACACATTTGGCAAAAAGCTAGGTCGTGGTTGACGCCTTCTGCTGCTGCTTCTTGGACGTAAATTTGAGGTAAATTGGGAAATACTCCCAGGGCTTGGCTGTTAGTTTTGGTGAGATATACTGTGATTTGTTGGGCGGTAGTTAGACCGCGACCCATGATTTTTCCTACGCCTGAGAGTATATCGCGGCGCGATCGCAGCGATACTGATGTTGTGGCTTGATCCCAAGTTACGGAAATTTCGCGATCGCGCAAATCGACTGCCCGCACGAATACTACTCCATTGTACGCGATCCGGCGATCGGCTGCCTCTGGTTTGACATTGAGAACGTCTAGAACTTCGGAAGGAACAAAAGCATTTCCGTTGACCAAAATGCCTTTGTCTTCGTGGGGCGCACCGTTGATTTGGATATTAATTAAAGGATAAACTACAGGTTTTGGTGCAGGTGTCGGTGTCGGTGCAGGTGTCGGTGCAGGTGTCGGTGTCGGTGTCGGTGCAGGCAAGGGTTTCAAAGTGGTATTTTTTAACCAAGCTTCAAGTCCGTCAGCGAGTCCGAGGGCGACATCGCGGCGGCGATTTTGAAATACTTTCAAGTCGTCAGGACTGGTTATAAAACCGAGTTCTATTAATATCGAAGGAATGTTCACGCGGCGGCAAAATCCTAGGCTGCCAACACCTGCTTCAGTATCTGCTTTTGCGCCGCGACTCGGTACTTCTGGACACCGACGTAAATAGCCGTTTAACAGCAAATCCGCATCAGCTTTTCGCGTAGGGTTGCTACCAATATAAAACGCGCTGGCACCCCGAACTTGGGGATTAGAAAAAGAGTCGGCGTGCATTTCTACTGCTACATCTCCCGGCTGGCAGCGGTTGTTGATCCAAGCGATAGTTTCTACTAAACTTAGAGTATCGGGCACGGAGAAAGTGGTTATGCCTCGCTTCTGCAATTCGGCTACTACTAAATCCCGAGTTAGGATCATTTCCTGTGCTTCGGTTGTGCCAAATGCGATCGCCCCGGAATCGCGCACGCTGCCTTCAAACCCGCCGTGTCCGGCTGAAACAAAAATAGAACCCATTTAATAAAACTCTCCACCTTGCAGTTACTTGAGTGTCAGCTTTGTAGTCTTGGGTTTATTTTACCGCAAAGGCGTATATTTTATTAGTGCATAAAAAATTTGTAGTTGCGCTCTGAGTGGGGGTTTTCACCCCTGCAACTACAAACTTGTTAATCCGGGTGCAGATTACATCTTGACAGCGGGGCTACTCGAAGGTTTTGGCGCTTTAATTTCTTGGGAAACTGCGCGGGCCCGGAAGAGTTTAGCCACGACTTGCTCGCACTTGGACAAATCCGATTCTATCTGTGTAAAGATGTCAGTTGATACCGGATCTGTGAACTTCGCCCGCAGGTTGTTGATATCTACAACACCTGTCTGCAAATCGCCGAGGGTGCTCCGCAGCAAGAAGGTTTCATCGGTTCCTTGCATGGAAGATTTTAATTTAGCGTATTTGTCAGCAATTTGGGCGGGAATTGAGGGTTTTTCGCCGAAATCGTTGAGGCGGTTTTCGAGAGCGAGGATGTGATGCTGTTTATTTTGGATCATTTCCGCCAAGAGCGATCGCAAATCGCTATCTCCGGTTTTTTCCGCATAATTCTGAAACGCTTCGCAAGCATAACGTTCACCTGCGAGGGCGGTATTCAAACCTTTAACAATGTCACCTTGTGTCGAGCCGCCCCAACCATTAGCTAGTTTCCACCATTCTGCACTGGCGTCAGTTTCTTCGGGCAAACCGACGGCTTTACCGCCGTAACCGAGGCGCGCTAAAATTGCCGTTGTAAATATTCCTAAATCTCCCGGTTGGCGAGAAGTAATCAAGTTGCCGTCAACTACTAAAGGTTCGTTGATGTAGTTAGCTCCGGCATTAATCATGTCGGTTTTTATTGCCAAGAAACCCGTCGCATTTTTGCCTTTGAGCACGTCGGCTTCAATCAAAACTTGCGGGCCGTGACAAACAGCAGCGACTATTTTTCCTTGTTCCATCGCTTCTTTGACAAACCGCACTGTATTGGGATTTGTCCGCATGGTATCGGGAGCCATACCGCCGGGAATTATCACTGCATCGAATTCGGCAGGCACTGATTCTGTGGTAGTTCCGTCAGCCTGCTGGGCAACTTTTCCTTGTTTTCCCGCATACTTTTCGTTAGTGCGCGAACCGAGGACAACTACGTCAAATCCTGCTTGTTTTAAAGCGTTGTAAGGAACTAGAAATTCGGAATCTTCAACTCCATTTTCGATGAGTATGGCAACTCGTTTGGTTTGGGCTTTGTTATCGGCTGTCATAATCAATTTTCCTCAAAATACCATTTTTTCTAAACTTAATTCATTGGTTGCTGGTTTCGCGTCTTGCTAAAGTGATAAATTAGTTGGTGGAAAAATGTGTGTTCATGAGTCTTTGGAGGTAGTGGTAAAGTGGGCAATGCGCACCCTACAATTAGAGGTTTTGTGCAAATTGTGCGATCGCATCAATGCACGTAAGAGGCTCCATTAATGTCGATCGTAGTCCCGGTAGCGTGCGCAGCCAAACCCGACGCTAAAAACGCGATAACATTGGCAACATCTTGAGGAGGAGCGATTTTGCCGATCGGGATATCGCGAATAATATCAGCTTCGCCGCACTTTTGAATAAACTGATTAGACATTTCTGTACTTACAAATCCCGGTGCTACTGTAAAAGCCAAAATATTATCAGCCGCAAACCCCCTAGCAATACTGCGAGTTAAAGCAACAATAGCACCTTTTGACGCGGCGTAGTGGAGATAATTCGGGTCATCGCCGCGAAAAGCAGCGCGACTTGCTATATTAATAATTGTACCGCCATTGCGAGTTTTAAAATGCAGAATTGCTTCCCGGCACAAATCGGCAACCGCAACTAAATTAACTTGTAAAGTTTGCTGCCAAGCCGACGACCAAATATCGAACTCGTCCTCGATACCCGCTGACTGCATAATTCCAGCATTATTAACTATAATATCAATATGACCGCGCCATTTTAAAGCATCTCGCCACAAAGTCGAGGTCGCGTTTTCCACCATCAAATCGGCAGCCAATAAATAACAGCGATCGCCCGCAACACTTGCTGCGATCGCTTCAGCTTCTGTTTGACTGCGACAGTAATGCAAAATCACTTCAGCCCCAGCATTAACCAGAGTCCGCACCGTCACTGCACCAATCCCTTTCGAGCCGCCCGTTACTAAAATTACCTTTCCGGTTAAATCAATCATTTCTATATCTCTATCTTTTCTCTCGGGACTTACGCATCGGGGCCCAGAAACCGGGTTTTTTACCGAATCTGCGGTCTACAACGTGTCTTTTCGTAAAAAAACCCGGTTTCTAAACAATCGTGCGTCCAGGACTATCTCTTTCTCTGCGCCCTCTGCGCCCTCTGCGGTTAATAAAAAAAATAAATCCCGTTCACACACGAAATAGAATTGCTATATGATACAGCACATTCCATCTAATGTATATGCCATTGCCTCATGCTGATGAATATCTGCAATAGAGCTCTCCAAAAACTTCCAAATCCTTTCCCATGTTGGTTTCTATGGGAGATATAGCCACTGCTGACAGCACTATAGCTTCTTTGTCCTTAAACTCGATAACTACAGTGGATTCGGCAGCAGAGGTCGAATTAACTCCATAATTTGGTCACAATTAAAATTATTGATGTAATCCGTTAGTGCCTTGGACAAACTTGCTTTGGATTCGGGAATTTGTACAATTAATTCGTTCATAACTTCCGTATCGAGATAGTAAGCGGCGTGATACATTTCTTCTAACCACTGAGGGGACATCATGGATAGATCTTCTACAGACACCGTTTCAACCAATAGTTTTTGTGGAGTTTGTCCTACGACTTCGTAGATATATTGCAATCCCAAATATTGAGCGATTTTGTCAAAGATGTCTCTCTGCTGAAATGGCTTGCTTATAAAGTCGTTAAAGCCAGCCATAAGAACTTTCTCTCGCTCTTCTTCAAAAATACTGGCAGTTAAAGCAATAATGACAGTTTCTTGGCTCTGAGGGCGTTCTCTAATATATTTAGTAGCTGTGTAGCCATCCACGATCGGCATTCGCAAATCCATCAGAATCAGGTGCGGCCGCCAACTCTCCCACAGCGAGAGTGCCTCCACTCCATGTTTTGCTTCTCTCACCTCAAAACCAACCGAGGTAAGGAACTCGACTAACAAGCGACGATTTTCTTCTAAATCTTCAACAATAAGAATGCGGTAAGTCGGTTGTCCGGGAGCTAAACCAATTACTCTTTGATTACTTGATTCTGGGGGTAAGGACTCTGCTTGAGGTAACTGTACACCAATCTCAAAGGAAAAAGTGCTACCTCGGTTCAAAGTGCTTTTAACCCGAATTTGACCGCCCATGAGTTTGACGAGTTTTTGACTGATGGCTAAACCAAGCCCACTGCCTTGACTCAAATTATTCCCAGCTTGGGCTTGCACAAATACCTTAAATAGGCTATCAATTTCTGCGGGCGCAATTCCCACGCCTGTATCCTCAACTTCAAAACATAGGTGACAGGATGTTTTGTCTCTTTGTGCTGCTCTTACCCGTAGGGTGACGCTTCCTTGCTTGGTAAACTTAATCGCATTACCGAGTAGATTGGTCAAGACTTGATAGAGTTTTTTCTCATCAGTATGCACAAATTTGGGTAGTTCGGGATCTTGCTCGACAACTAGCTGTAATTCTTTAGATTGGACTCTAAATTGCAGCATTTCTTCAATTGATGTCAGCAAATTTGTCAAGTCAAAGTCAGAAGGATTGAGTGTCATCCGTCCGCTCTCTATTTTGGATAAATCTAAAATATCGTTAATCAAGTCCAATAAATGTCTACCGCTACGATTGACAATCTGTAAACGTTCTTGGAGAGAAGGAGTCAGATTGCTCTCATAGCTCATCAATTGCGTGAATCCCAAAATTGAGTTCAGGGGGGTGCGGAGTTCGTGGCTCATATTGGCGAGGAAGACAGTCTTGGCTTGATTTGCTTCATTTGCCTGGTGAAATTCCCACTCAGCTTGTTTGCGATCGCTAATGTCAATTAAATATCCCAAGATTTCTACTGGTGTACCTGAACGATCTCGAATTAGCCTAAGCTGACCCAGCATCCAGCGATAAACCCCATCGGAGCGACGAAGACGGTATTCGTGTAAATAAAAATCATTAACGAATACATTTGCTAAGCCATTAAGCACTGGTTCTACATCATCTGTGTGTAAGTGATTCACCCAAAATTTAGAATCTTCTAAAAACTCGCGGCTTTCGTAGCCCAATATATCTTTGATATTTTCGCTGATGAACGTTGCTCCATAATCGCCAGCAGGTTTACTGCTAAAAATGACCACGGGGCTGTAGTTTAGAAGAAAGTTGAGGCGATTTGTGGTAGCTTGCAAGGCTTGCTCAGCCAGTTTTAGCTCTGTTGCGTCTTCCTGAACGGCAACATATACAGTTCCGTATTCAGGATGCTCAAACATGGATGTATGAACTCTGCACCAAAAGAGAGTTCCATCTTTCTTTCTATTTTGGACTTCATATTTCGCTTCCCCGGTCTGTTCAATTTGAGTGACGATATCTAAAACGGTTACATCTGGTGTAAAATTTGTATCGACATAATTCAAGACACCAACCGATTGACCTGCGAGTTCGCCCTCTGTGTAGCCAAACATAGCGTCAAAGGTAGGATTGGTGTAGACGATCGTGAGGTATGAGGCTTTAATCAAACACACTCCTCCTGCCATGTTATTCATGATAACGCTTTGAATTTCTAGGGTCTTTTGAGCTTCTTTTCGAGCCGTAATTTCTTGTATTTGAGAAATAAAATGCAGTGGATTTCCCTGTTCATCTTGTACTAGCGATCCATTAAGAATAATCCAAATAATATGTCCTTGTTTATGGAAATACCGTTTTTCCAGTTGGTATGTTGAAATAGTTCCTGCTAATAGTTGATTGGCATAACTAAGATCGCCGTCTAAATCGTCAGGATGGGTAATGTCTTGGAAAGTTAACGCTAACAACTCTTCTGAGGAGTAGCCAATAATCTGACATAAGGCAGGATTGACTTTAATCCAGTGCCCATCAAGTGAAACGATCGCCATCCCGATAGAGGCATCTTCAAACGCATGGCGAAACTGCTCTTCACTGTTTCGTAAAGCCATCTCAATTTGTTGGCGATTTATTTCAGCTCGTTTGCGATCGGTGATGTCGCGTTTAATTACAGAACACCCAGTAATTCGGCCTGTTGCGTCCTTCAGAGGTGATATGGTACAAGATATGTGGATAAGCTGTCCATCTTTTCGGACACGCACGGTTTCATAGTTTTCAACCGTTTCTCCTCGTCGAATCGTTTCTAGGATTTGGTGTTCTTCGTAGGTAATATTGGAGGGAATTAGAATGAGGATCGATTGTCCTATGATTTCTTCAGCCTTGTAGCCAAAGATTTTTTCTGCTGCATTGTTCCAGGTTAAAATGATGCCGTCTAATGACTTGCTAATAACTGCCTCACCAGAGTATTCCACAATCGCTGCCATGTGAGCCAGTGATGCTTCTACTTGCTTGCGATCGCTAATATCGCGCAGAATAACAGTAAATACCGTTTCGTCTCCCATTTCCAGCCTAGAAATAGAGGCTTCAGCCGAAAACAGCGTTCCATCTTGACGACGCCCCAAAATCTCGCCTCGTTCTCCCATCCTTCGCGCTCTGGTAGAAGAGTGTGCAAATTGTTTGATATGCTGCGGATGTGCATCTCCAAACTGTTCTGGCAGCAGTAAATTCAGTGGCTCCCCTAAAATATCCTCCATTTTATAGCCAAAAATCTTTTCTGCCCCTTGATTAAACAGGGTAATGCGTTGAGTGCGATCGATGGAAATAATTGCATCATTGGCGATTTCTAGAATTCCTGCAAAACGAGCCTGCGATTTTTGTAAAGCATCTGTTCGTTCATGCACAAGAATTTCTAAAGTTTCGTTAAGTTTTTTAATTTCTGCTTCGGCTTGTTGGCGCTGGTAATCTATCTGGTTTAAAAATCGAGCCGTCCCCAAGATGAGAATTGAGAACGTGAAAACCATAACAGTTGAACGCAATGTATAGCCAAAATTAGCGTTATACCAGCCTAACTTTTGTCCCTGAAGAGTGAACCAGTTCACTGTCACTGGAAAGATCGTCCCCCAAGGCAGCAACCACCGAACCATTACTCCGCCGACCAGGCGACTTGTTACTACTTGCATTAATCCTTCGTTGGGGCGGAGCAATAAAATTCCTCCATAGAGGATGAAAAAGGTGACGATCGCGTTTACGGGTTGAGTCGTCGTAATTGTGACCAAACGTTCAAGAAGATCGACATTGAATAGATGTCCAAATAAAGCTAGTAGAGAAATTAAAGCTGCAACACTACTAAAAATCTGAGCCAACCAAATGTCCCGTTGGGAATTTTGCCCTAACAGTAAGAGTGCTAGTCCCATCAGCACAAAATTTAGGGCGGTACTTACTGCCATTCTTCCCGGATAAGGAGTCGCTGAAGACACGAAATCTCGGAAAAGCCACTCATCAATACCCAGCTTCCAACCAAAAATATACTGGCTCAGCGTCAGCAGACCGATGATGATTATGAATCCTGCCATCCCTTGAGCGATGCGATTGTGCAGTGGGGTTCTTTGGTACTGCAACAATCTCAAAGACACTCCAGCCAGCAAAAAGCAAATTGCCGTGTTTGCTTTCATGGTCGAAGTCATACCGGGAAAACCACTTTTGAGTAGGGAGATGTCAAATTGCCAACCCAGCAGCACGAGACATCCGATCGCAATGACGAGTAGACTTGCCTTTTGAGAAATGCACTTGTTCATAAATCGGTTGCTTGGGTTGAAACAATGTTCTTCTGATGTTAGGCGAAGCGAAGAAGGGCAACCACGGGGGGACTGCTCCTACCCGAACAATGCAGATTTTGTAGGGCAGCGCCCCCTTGCCAGCCGAATATCTCGGGGATCGCAGGACTTCTTTCTGTCTAAAGTGACCTTTATAACCTAATAATTAAACTATACTATTTGTGCATATGCTTATAGTCGTCTAGCAGGAAAAAAGGGAAATCAGTATGATGGTCGATAGAACTAGCGATAGGATTAGCGATCGAGCTACAAGCTACCGAGGCAATATTTTAATTGTTGACGATCTGCCTGATAACCTGCGTCTTCTCAGGGATACTTTGAGCGCAGAGGGTTATAAAGTTCGCAGTGCTCTAACAGGGGCAATGGCTATCCGAGCCGCCCAATCGCCCTCGACGGAATTAATCTTACTAGATATTAAGTTGCCCGATCAGGATGGCTATGAAGTTTGCCGAAAATTAAAATCTGATGAGCGCACCGCAGACATTCCAATAATTTTTTTGAGTGCGCTAAATGAAACTTTTAATAAGGTGCAAGGGCTGGCTGCTGGAGGGGTAGATTATATTGCTAAGCCATTTCAAGTCGAAGAAGTATTAGCTCGTGTCGAAACCCACCTAACTATCGGAAGGCTGCAACAAAGACTCCAAAAGCAAAATTTACTTCTCTTGAGAGAAATTGAACAAAGGCAACGTCTCGAAGAGTCTCTCTTTGCCGAAAAGGAATTGGCTCAAGTGACACTGCAATCCATAGGCGATGCGGTCATTACTACTGATGCCCAAGGTAATGTGAGATATTTGAATCCTATAGCTGAGCGACTCACAGGCTGGAAAAATCATGAGGTTCAAGGAGTTCCTTTCTCTACAGTCTTCCTAATTGTCGATCAAGTAACGCGAGAGCCAGTAGAGAATCCTATAAACAAGGCTCTATTAGAGGAGCGAATTGTGACCTTAGCTAACAATACTATTCTGATTGCCCATGATGGAACAGAGTATCCCATTGCTGACTCGGCAGCACCGATTCGAGACCGCCAAGGTCAAATTATCGGGGCAGTCATCGTCTTTCATGATGTTACTGAATCGCGCTATCTCACGCGCAAACTCTCTTGGGAAGCGAATCACGATGCCCTGACAGGGTTAATCAACCGTCGAAGATTTGAGCAGCACCTAGTTGATGCGATCGCCTCTTGTCAAGATAGCAATGAGCAGCACGCTCTGTGTTATTTAGATTTAGATCAGTTCAAAGTCGTTAACGATACAGTAGGTCATATTGCTGGCGATGAGCTACTGCGCCAAATCACCGCACTTATTCAACAGGGAGTCCGTGCTAATGATATGCTGGCTCGCTTGGGAGGTGATGAATTTGGTATTTTGCTGACTCAATGTTCGCTCTCTCAAGCAGCTCAGATTGCGGAAAATCTCAAAGACCTAGTGCATCTGTTTCGGTTTATTTGGAATGGCAAAACCTTTATCATCGGAGTCAGCATTGGAGTTGTTGCTATTGACCAAACAAACCAAGATTTGAGGGAGCTTCTGGGAGCGGCTGATGCAGCTTGTTATGCCGCCAAAGCCAGAGGCCGCAACTGTGTTCATATTTATAGTCTAGATGATAGCGAACTAATTAAACAACGTGGTGAGAGGCAGTTGATTTCCCAAATCAGCCGAGCGCTGGAAACCAATAGTTTTTGTCTCTACTACCAAAAGATTGTCTCTATTACCTCTAAACCATTAGTAGAGCATTATGAGATTTTGATCAGAATGCTGGACGAAAAGGGAAAAATAGTATCTCCAAATCAGTTTATTCCCGCCGCCGAGCGTTACGGCTTGATAACTGATATCGATTGTTGGGTAATCGAAAAATTTTTCTCTAATTATCACAAATTGCCGGATAAAGATGTTCTTAGTCAAGGCTTGTATACAATCAATCTTTCTGGGGCTAGCATTAGTAACAATCAGTTTCTGAGGTTTTTAATCGAACAATTTTCTCGCTACCAAGTCCCCCCACAAACCATTGGTTTTGAAATCACGGAAACCGCAGCGATCGCCAATTTTGAGCAAGCCAGATATTTCATGAGCGAACTCAAAAAGATTGGCTGTTGCTTTGCTTTAGATGATTTTGGCAGTGGGTTGAGTTCCTTTGCGTATCTGCTCAATTTACCAGTTGATTATCTAAAAATTGATGGTGCTTTTGTCAAGAATATTAGTCATAATTTGATTTCTCAAGCGCTCGTTGAAGGCTT
>NZ_JAUBVK010000080.1:0-1272 GCF_036705795.1 Microcoleus sp. ARI1-B5 | reverse complement strand
CCTGACGGGGTGACAACCCCGTCAAAACCCCTAGCTGAAGCAGGTTAGACCGATTTATGGTAAAAAAAGATGGGGTCAGTATTGTCAAGAAGCCCCATCTATTAAAATGCTACCTTCATCTTACCAAATCTGTTTCCAACAGCAACTCAAAAAGAGCGAATACTTAACTCTGACAATTTTAGTTTTTCTACTCCAAGTTCATAAACAAGTAAGTATTGAATTATTGGCGACATTAATGCCATACCCGATCATGTTTGAGAGCAGACGACGTGGGATTCAAAGATTTCTCAAATTACCAATCCTCCAAATTGAGAAGATTTGGTTACCTCTAATTAAATATATCTTAAGAATTCATTTTAAAAATAAGAAAGAGTTAATAGTTGCCATTGATAGAACCCAGTGGCGGGACAAAAATATCTTTGTGATTAGCCTGATTTGGGAACACAGAGCTTTACCCTTATACTGGCAAATATTATCAAAACGAGGAAGTAGTAACCTCCAAGAACAACAGCTTTTAATTCGTCCGATTCTCAGCCTGCTAAAAAATTATCAAATTGTGGTATTAGGAGACAGAGAATTCGGGAGTGTAAAGCTGGCACGTTGGTTGTGTGAAAAGAATGTAACGTTTGTTTTGAGAGTAAAACAGGGGCGATATATTCAAGAAGAGGGAGAGGAATTTAAGCGCTTAAGTGAGTGTGGTTTAGTACCGGGAACGAGCTTTTATTTGAAGGGAGTTAAAGTAACAAAACAAAAAGGATTTGGTCAGTTTGATATCGCCGGTTATTGGCGACGAAAATATCGAGCTAATGGTGAAGATGAAGGCTGGTATTTGCTCACAAATATAGGGAATTTAAAAAAAGCTGTGTCGGCGTTTAAATGTCGAAGTGGTATCGAAGCCATGTTTAAAGACTGTAAAACAGGAGGCTACAATTTAGAAAAAAGTCATGCTTGTGACGACCGCCTAAAAACTTTAATTTTATTAATAGCTTTGGCTTACAGTTGCGCTATTTTACAGGGACGTAAGCTCAAGCTTATGGGAATTCAGAAATATATTGGTCGTGTTACTGAGAGGTTGCGCTCGCAACCTCGGCACAGCAGTTTTTGGGTTGGATTATATGGTCAATGTTGGGTAGTCGGCATGGAATTTTGTCAAGAAATAGTTGGTGAATTAATGAGCGTGAGACGTAATAAGCTGCCATTCTTCCAGAGGGGGTACAGGGCTATGTCCTTGATTTTATCAAGCTTTTGACGGGGTTGTCACCCCGTCAACTC
>NZ_JAUBVK010000052.1:0-36309 GCF_036705795.1 Microcoleus sp. ARI1-B5 | reverse complement strand
GTTGAAGTAATTCTGTATCGGCAAGTCGATTCTGCGAATCAAGAATCCCCTCGGCTGTCTTCCAGGGGAGTGTCAACTATCAATCTAAAGATTTATGCAAGAGGTCTAATAAGTGCTGTGCAAGAGCAAGCTGGCACTATAAAAGCACAGCTTGCGCTGGATGCTCTTCGGTGCACCTTACAGAAATAGGTTCTGCGTAAGTCCTGATTTTCCAAACATCTGCTAAGAAACTGTTTGGTGAGCTAACTTAACTTTCCCTAAAGCCGTCTTCCTGCTGTCAAAGAGTTTCATAACTCCCGAAGAGATAGTGTCGATGACATCGGGAGCGCAGTAAGAGAGAAACTCTTCTGACGAAATATGACCGGCAAAAAACTCTTGAGCTTTCTTCAAAAAGTTGTCAGTTTCCGCAAAGCCGATAGATTTGATAATAAACGTAGCCACGGGGGAGTTTTTAATATCATAGGGAGATTCTTGATTGCGTCCTATTGCTAACAAATCTAAAACCTCTTTTTCCAACTGACTTTCTAAGGGGTAGGCGATTTGTCGGTTGGGCAAATAATCCTCCAAAACTGATGTTTTAAATCCAGGTGCGCGCAATTCTCCCATCATCGTTGAAAGGGGAATGTCGCGCCCCAAACGGTAGGAAAGAGCTTCCAAAATGGCGATGGTAATTAGCTTGATACCCAGATAAAGTTTAGCAACTGCGATATTTTTTCGAGTTTGGGCAATCATGTGAGCGTAGGTTTCATCGTCCGGCTCTTGCCTAAACTGCTGGAAAACCAGTTCGGGTTTGAGGAAGTTCAAAAATCCTTCCATTTTTTGCAGAGACTTGCGATATCCGGCAACTGTATAGGAATTGACATTGCTCAATTCGTGGTTGGTTTCCGGCATCAAGTTCCAGGTATTGTCTAAGAAATTAGAGGAATTTGCAGAGGCAAAATTCTCTACATCCCGATTTGCTAACCTGACAGAACGCTTGACAATTTCTGCGGTTTCGGCATCAGTCCATCCGAAATCAAAATTGCGATTGACACTTACCAACCGCTGGTGCAAAAGTTCGATCGCGCTCAAACCGCTGGGCGAAAGCGGACGAAAAGGAATAGTAGCCTCGATGCAAGCGGCGATTTCGGCGATTTTGCTCGCTGGCAAAAAAGGCTCCAAAGATTTGCCAGCAATCACGGCACTCAAGAATTCGTTTTGGCCGGCAAACGGAGAGAGAGTTTTACCGGAAGCAAACCCAAAGACACAGGCCACGAGGTGATACATGGCATCGTCGGGGAGTTCGCTTTCATCTCTAATCACTAACTGCGATCGCACTTCTTTGACAAAAGGACAAAGGGCGCTACTAATATTGAAACTGACGCCCTGATCGACTTGCACGTACACGAGGTCGTGAAACAGCGCAGCCAGCACCTCGATCGGATCGACTGACCCCCCGACCTCAAAAATGTGTTCCGACGTGTGAAAGTAGCGCCAAGGCCCCCTCATCGTTTGAATGATTAGCTCTGCTATCTGCTCGAGCTTGGGAATGTCTACTCGACCTCCCAATTGCTCGATCGACGCTACCAAAGCATCCAGACACCGTTTTTGTTCTCCGAAAAGCTCCATTTACGCACCTCCACTACATTCCCTGATTGTCTTGGGCTTGATTGCATGGTATCAAAACGCGCTGCGATCGTGCCATCGCTCGTGAGTGAAAAATTGCAGAGCGCGGTCTGAGGAGGAGAGAGGGAGAGAGGGAGAGGGGGAGAGAGGGAGAGAGGGAGAGAGGGAGAGGGAGAAAGAGGCGAATTAAAAAATCCAAATTTGGCGGCGATTCGCCCAAGTTGGGCGATCGGTATCATCAATTACACCTGACATTAAGTATGGCTGTCGCTTTCGGGTCAGGATGCTTTTTCGAGAATAGTTGAATATGAGGATCGGGGTGACAATACCAGCAATGGTACAGGAGCTCATAGGATCAGAGATTTTAGATTTGGGGATGACAGACTTCATAAGGATTTGGAGCTGACAAAGCAGCAGTTGCATTCTTTTGTGAAACTGGTATCATTGGCGATTTTCAGCTTTTAGACAGAGGTAAAAACCCGCCCGATCGCTGCAATATTAACTAGGAACTCAGCAATTTGGGAGACTAGGTGGCGTGAAATTCGTGTCCGACCCGCGAATAACAGTCAAAATCCGCAAAATGAACGAGCGGGTGCGGTGGCAAGAACAGCCGATCGCCGATCGGGGAATCGACCAAACTAGGATAGTGTTGGAAACTCAAACCAGCGACACTCCAGAGTTTTCGTTTTTAGTCGCAGGCGACAGCGGCACGGGCAACCACCGCGGCCACAACCCCCAGCGGCAAGTTGCCCAACTGATGCTGGCCGAGGGGAGAAGTTGCCGTTTTCTCCTCCACACGGGCGATGTAGTTTATCTCGTGGGTTCCAGCGAATATTACTTGCAAAACTTCATTCGCCCCTACCGAGAATTTATCGTCGGCGGCGAGCAACCATCTCGGATTGCTTACGATCGCATGGTGTTCAACTTTCCATTTTTGCCAGTACCGGGAAACCACGACTACTACGACTTGCCCGTACTCTACGGCATTCTGTCGGCGACAGCTTTGCCGCTGCGCCGGCTGTTGGGTTCCAAATTGGATCTCGATGTGGGCTGGCACGGTTCGGAGATCGGAAATGCCTACGCTAAAGCGTTTCTCGACTACCTCAAAGCTCACAAATTGCCTCTCGAACTCGATCGCCACCTAGACGCCCACTACACCGCCAGCACCAGCACAGGCCGCTGCCTCCGCTACCAACCCGGACGCTTTACCCGCTTACCCAACCGCTATTACACGTTTCGCAGCGGCGGCATCGACTTCTTCGCCCTCGACTCCAATACATTCAACGAACCGTTGCCGATCCCGAAAACCAAACAGGGCGACATTCGCCGCCAAAATTTGGAACTCGATCGCCAGCAGTTGGAAAAAGAAAAATTGGAAATGCTCGCAATGTGCGATCGGCTAAACCCAGAAATTCCCGAAGAAGCCGAACAGCTAGACGACTTGCGCGCCAAATTAGAGCAAGTTGACGAAATCCTGATGGATATTGACAAACAACTGTCGCCCGACAGAAAGGCCGACACCGATGTCGAACAGCTCGAATGGCTCAAACAAAGACTGATTGCATCTTGGCGCGATTCCCAAGTGCGGGGGCGGGTAATTTACCTGCACCATCCCCCCTACGTAACCGAGGCGACAAAGTGGAATCAAGCTCAAACTTTGGCGGTGCGGTTGCGGTTGCGCGAGGTACTCGACGCGGTGGCCGATGCAGTTGGGAAGGAGGCGCGGGGGCGATCGCTAGTAGATTTGGTGCTCACAGGCCACGCGCACTGTTTGGAATACCTGCGGACTGGGGATACCGGACACGGCGACTCTGGGATTAATTGGATTGTCTGCGGGGGAAGCGGGCACAGTCTGCGGCGCCAGCGCCCGGAAGGGCCGGTGTTGCAGGAAGCATCGAGTCCGGAAGCTTATCGGTTGGCGCGGGAACCCGGTTCTGAAACTGCAGGCCGGCAGGTAGCGGAATCTTTGCTATTTGTCGGCCGCAGCGGTCAAGGTTCCCACAAACGCCGTCCTTATTCGTGTTTGCGGATTGATGTTCTTGACGGGACTCCCCCTAAGTTCAGAGTCAGACCTTTGGTTGTCGAACGATTTGAGGGCAAATGGCAGGAAATCGCGATCGAACCTTTTGTCATTTAACTTCGTTTCTAGGTTCGATCGTTCGGACTTCAGTCCTCAGTTTTAGAAGGACGGAAGTCCTCACGATCGAGCCAAATAGTGTTTTCCCGAAGCCAACGGCTTAATTCCTGAGTTTTAAACTCTCTCGATTCTGTCTCAAACGCGGAAATATTCAATTTTTGCACTCAACTTAATTCAGGAAAAAAATTCAATGATTGCCAACTTAACCGCCACCGGCTGGGAAATTATTTACCACCGCGCCCACGCTTTGCTCGCCGCCCAACTTGGCGGACAGTGGAAGCGATCGAAATCTCCGGTTCGCCTCTACGAAACCATAGCCGCGATTTCCCACCACGACGATTTAGAGAAAGAGTGGGAAGAAAATATCTTGACTGAAGCGGGCGCGCCCTTAGATTTTACCTTGGACACGGAAACTTCTCTGCCTAAAATGCGAGGATTGACGGAGAATTCCCTATATCGCGGTAGGTGGGTAGCAATGCTGATTTCTATGCACATGAGCTATCTGAATGAAGGCAAGCGGGGAGAGTCAAAGGAACTAGACGAATTTTTGGACGAACAAATCGAAAATCAAAAAAAGTGGCGCGAGGAGTTGAAGATTTCTAAGGAAGAGGCTCAATCAGCGTATGCTTTTTTCCAGTGGTGCGATCGGCTATCATTAATTCTTTGCTGCCGCGAGTTGCCCGCCGGAGAACGAGCTTTAGAAATTAGTGTCGGTCCCGACGGCAAGCGCTACGATATTGTACAGAACAGCAACGAACTCGTGACTGTAACTCCTTGGCCTTTTGAAGACGATAAATTTACTGTGAACGTCGAAGCCTGCCACTTGGATAAAGTCAAGTTCGACACCAACGAGGAAATCAAGGAAGCGCTGCACAAAGCTCCGCGCGAAGTCTTAGAGTGGACTTTTGTCAAGTCTTAATCAAACCTTTGAAAAATAGGTGAGGGTTGTTGTCGGAGTTTGGCGGGCCTTGCATTTGTGTAAACTTAAGGTTACAGCCATGTCTAAATAAGGGTTATAGTTGAGTCTCGATCCCCCCTAACCCCCCTTAATAAGGGGGGGAGAAGAACACTCAAAGTGGGTGTTATTAAGGGGGATTTAGGGGGATCGAAACTTCGATACAAACGAAAAAAAATCGAGGGTTTCAGTTCAGCCATTACCTATTACCCATTACCAATTACAAACTATGAAACGTTCAGCCTGCCTAATTTTCAATCCCGTCGCCGGCCACAGCGACCCCGACCAAGACTTAGCGATAATTCAGCAACTTTTAGAGCCGTTTATTGACTTAGACATTCGGCTGACAACGCCAGAAGTAGACGCAGATCAAATCGCCCGCGAAGCAGTGAAGAGAGGAGTTGAGGCAATTATTGCTTCCGGGGGCGACGGCACATTATCAGCGGTTGCGGGCGCGATTGTCGGCACAAATATTCCTTTAGGAATTATTTCGCGGGGAACTGCGAATGCTTTTGCGAATGCTTTAGACATTCCGAATACAATTGAAACCGCCTGCGAAACTATTTTGGGAGGGTTGACGCGGGTGGTGGATGCGGGGATGTGCAACGGTGAAATGCCGATGGTTTTGTTAGCTGGAGTGGGTTTTGAGGCGGAAACTGTCGAAATGGCCGATCGCGAAATGAAGAATCGCTGGGGAATGCTGGCTTACATTCTGTCGGGAATCAAACAGTTAAACAATTTAGAAAGATTTGAAGCGGAAATCGAAACCGAAGATAAAATTATCACCGTTACTGCTGTGGCCGTGACAGTGGCGAATGCAGCGCCGCCTACCTCCATTTTAGCTCAAGGCCCGGCGGGGATTATTGTTGATGACGGCTTGCTGGACGTGACGCTGGTGGCGCCTCAAAATAAAGCTGGGGCGATCGCAGCTTCTTATCACCTGTTGCAAACAGCTTTGAGCGGCAATCCTAGCGATCGCGACGACATCGGTTATTTGCGGGCCAAAAAAGTCAAAATTAGTGCCGATCCGCCTCAAAAAGTGGTAGTAGATGGGGAAATTGTCGGCATGACTCCGCTTTCTATTGAGTGCATTCCGGGAGGTTTAACTATTTTCATACCGCGAGTTGAAGAAGAGGTGCCCGTGGAAAAACTGACAGGTTTAGCGGACATCGAAGTTACAATGAAACCCTTAACTTAAAGTTTTTGGTCGCACAAAAACTCACATGACTTAGCGTGGGGGCTAGAAACCCGGTTTCTACGAAAAATTTGCGTTGATTGACGAGAAATCTAGGAAGAAACCGGGTTTCTCAGGTATCGGTGAATCCTGGACTGAATCAGAAAGACCGCGCGGGCGGTCTTTTATTTTTATGCGTCTAAGATTTGGCGAATGCGGCGTTCCAAACGTTCGAGGTCGAGTCCGCCTTCATCGCGGCTGATGCGGCGCACGGTGACGTTAACATTGTTCAAATCTGCCAGCAAATCTTGGAGGATTTCTTGTTGCTGGCGAGCTTGAGTTATTTCGCGCGGTTCCTGCACCAAATCGCGAACAATTGTATCTTCGGCGCGGGAAGCAACGATCGGGTCTGCTTCGCCGTCTACGTGCACGAAAGTGCGCCGGCCCGGGCCCCGTTCTTCTTCAATTGGTATTACTGCTGTTACCCGATCGGAGCGTACATATTTGCCAAATCCGAGGTGGACTAACACGGATGATTGTATTTTCATAGATAGCAAGTTTTATTTGTTAGTTATCTATATTTTAGCTTTTGCATTCAGGATATAACAACTAACATGACCGTTAATTTTACTACAAAATATGTCGGTTTTTCCTCTGTTTTATTATTGTCATTTTTTGTAAAAGGTGCTAATATATCTTGCGATAGTCCGGCATTCCGATCTTCGCACAATCCGACAGTCCGGCAGGGGTTGAAACCCCCGCCTCAAAGCTAAAGTCCTCTGAAGAGGACTGAATAATTTATTCAAAATGCTCCTAGTTGTGAGTTAAAATTTACCAAAAAAATGTTATTGCATATCAAGAGAATATCTGAGTTGAATCAAATGACTAAATAAAATACGATTCCATAGTCCTCTTGAGAGGACTTTCGCTATGAGACAGGGGTTTAAACCCCTGTCGGACTGTCGGAATCTGGCAAATCTCGGACTATCGGATTACTGTCGGAATATGGCAAATCTCGGATTGTGGAAATATCCGACTGTCAGTGCGCGACAGTTGGCTGATGCGTTAAGATAAAATTACAGCAGTTTGCTGCCGCAACGCATTTCAGGGACACAGCCTACCGATTTGAGAATAACTCCCACCGATAAACAGGAAAGCCTCAATGATCCCAATCAGTCTCGACTTAGTTATCAGTCTCTTGACAGCCATTCCCTTCGGCACTATCAAAGACAAGTTTCAGCGCAACGAAACAGTCATCAAAATATTAAAGAGATTTAACCTCAACTCCGACGCGCCGCCAGCCGATTTCACGGGAATCTATGTTTATACTTTAGTAGAGTATGGCGCTGGGAAACCCAAGCAGATTTTAGAACTATTTCGGCAACCAGAGATTAAAGAAGCATTTCGCAAAGCCTTCGAGTGCGACAGCCCAGCTATGCTGGTGAAAGCAGGCGAAAATTATCTGAACGAGTCTGCTTTGGGCAAAGAAATTCGAGATTTAGGCATTGACCCCAGACGGGAATTTATGGCATTTGCTGCCGTATTTATGGAAGTCGCCAAACGGACGCGAACCCTTGGCGAGGTGATGGTGGGAAACGATCTCGCCTCTTTACAAAAACGCCTATCTATGGTACTCGATCGCATCGAACGCCTCCCCACCATAGAAGGAATTCGCACCGAATTTGCACGACTGGAAGCTGAAGATTATCCCGCACTTCCCGCAGCCGAATCAAGCAATATTCAAAAGTCTAAAGTTTTTATTTTATCGCAACAAGTTCGAGGTTGGTTTGAAACATTAAGTTATCGGTTTGAGAAATATGAAAGTTGGGAAGATAACTATTTTGAATGGATTATCAATGTCCCCGTGAGACGCAGGTACGATCGCATTTTAGTGCGCGGAATTGCCGGAGAAGCCGGAATCAGGGACATTTCAGCCTTGCGCGAGTCGGTGGAAAAACAGCGCACCGATGAAGGATGGTTAGTCACCGCCCGCCGCATCAGTCGCGCGGCGCGGGATGAGGTAGAGAAAGCCGAAAATCGCGATCTAGCTTGCTATACCTTCGATGAATTGCTCGACCAAGATGCCGATTTTACCGCTTATCTGAATTGGCTAGAAACAGAAATTACCAGCCGAGGAATTGATACCAAATATGTGCCGCTAGCCTGTACAAAAGAAGAAATTGACCCCGATACTCACCGCAAGATAGGCGTGAGTCATTATGGCGAGCGAGATGGCTGGATCGAAGGTTATATTGACCTGTGGTTGAATGACCCAGTAAAAGAACATATTTCAGTTTTAGGAGAATTTGGGACGGGGAAAACTTGGTTTGCAATGCACTATGCTTGGATGGCACTGCAAAGCTACCGAGATGCTCAAAAACGCGGCATAGAACGTCCGCGTTTGCCGTTAGTAATTCCTTTGCGAGATTACGCGAAAGCAGTTAGCGTCGAGTCGCTATTTTCCGAGTTTTTCTTTCGGAAACACGAGATACCTCTGGCGGGTTATTCTGCCTTTGAACAACTCAATCGCATGGGCAAGTTTCTGCTGATTTTTGATGGTTTTGATGAAATGGCCGCTAAGTGCGATCGGCAAGAAACCATCAACAACTTCTGGGAACTAGCAAAAACCGTCGTTCCCGGCGCAAAAGTCATCCTCACTTGCCGTACCGAACACTTTCCTGAAGGCAAGGAAGGACGGGCATTGTTTAATGCAGAACTGCAAGCATCAACAACCATTTTAACAGGCGAAACTCCCCAATTTGAAGTATTAGAACTAGAAAAATTTAATGACGAGCAAATTCGGCAAGCGCTGTCATTTCAAACAGAAGCTGCGACTGTCGAAAAAGTGATGGGAAACCCGCAACTATTGGATTTAGCGCGTCGCCCGGTGATGACCGAGTTAATTTTGGAAGCATTGCCCGATATTGAAGCAGGAAAACCAGTGGATATGTCGCGGATATATCTGTATGCGGTGCGGCGGAAGATAGAGAGAGATATCAAAGCAGAACGTACTTTTACTTCTGTAGCAGATAAGCTTTACTTTTTGTGCGAGTTATCGTGGGAAATGCTGTCTACCGACCAAATGAGCCTGAATTATCGCGGTTTTCCCGATCGCATTCGCAGCTTGTTTGGTGCGATCGTGCAAGAGGAAAAAGACTTAGACCACTGGCACTACGACATGATGGGTCAAACGATGCTGATCCGCAATGCAGATGGGGATTATACTCCGGCGCACCGTTCGCTGTTGGAGTTTTTTGTCGCTTATAAATTTGCAGCGGAATTGGGAGTTTTGGCCGCAGATTTTACCGAATTAGTTGCGCCGGAACAGTCTTGTTTAGATCGTAATGCAGCGCCTCAAAAATATACTTGGTCTAATTATTGTCAGTTGCAAGCCCAGAAGAGAAATAAGGGTGAACTTATCGCAGCTTTGCAGGGATTTGTTGCTGAAGATTTAGGGCAACTCCGTCAGAGTTTCGGACAAGCGCCGCTGACAAAAGCAGTGATGGATTTGTTGTTACCAATGGTAGGGGCGGTGTCCTCGTGCCGGCCTTGCCTCGATGTAGGGGCAGCTACGGAGGAATTATTGGAAATTGTGGAAGCAACGCGGGGAAAAACAGAAAGTGAGGTAGGTTATGTGGGAGGCAATGCGGCGACGCTGTTGGTGAAAATCGATCGCACTGCGTTAGAAACAAAAGACCTTTCTCGTGCGGTTATTTTAGGTGCTGATTTTACAAATGCGACGCTGCGCCGCGTCAATTTTGCTGAAGCTAATTTGGCTAATTCTGATTTTACTAAAATCTTCAGCAGCGTGCGATCGGTCATATTTAGCCCTGATGGGAAACTGTTAGCTACAGGTGATACTGATGGCATAGTTCGCTTGTGGGAAGCTAGCAGTTTCAGAGAAATATTGACCTGTAAAGGACATACCAACGTGGTGGAGTCAGTCGCCTTCAGTCCTGACGGCAAAATACTTGCTAGCGCCAGTTATGACAAAACGATCGAGTTATGGGATGTCAAGACTGGTGAATGTTTAAAAGTTTTGCAGGGACATACCGAATCAGTAATGTCAGTCACCTTAAATCCCGATGGAAATATACTCGCTAGCGGGAGTTTCGATCGCACGATAAGGTTATGGGATATCCGCACGGGTGAATGCCTCAAAATTTTGCTAGACCATACTAAAGTTGTATTGTCAGTCGCTTTCCATCCTGCTGGTGAGATGCTTGCCAGTGGCAGCGGCGACAATACAGTAAGGCTGTGGAATGTCGGTACTGGTGAATGTGTCAAAACTTTGCAAGGTCATACTAAAAGCGTGTTTTCAGTAGCTTTCCATCCTGCGGGTGAAATACTTGCTAGTGGCAGCGGCGACAAAACAGTGAAGCTGTGGAATATTGGTAGCGGTGAATGTCTCAAAACTTTGGAGGGACATTTCGATCAAATAAAGTCGATCGCCTTTAGCCCAAATGGCGAAATACTTGCAAGTGGCAGTCACGATCGCACACCAAAACTGTGGGATATCAACAGCGGTGAATGCTTGAATACTTTGCAAGGGCATAACGATCGAGTAGGGTCAATCGCCTTCCATCCTGGGGGTGAAATACTTGTTAGCGGCAGTTACGATAAAACGCTGAAGCTGTGGGATATCAACAGCGGTGAATGCTTGAATACGCTGCAAGGGCATAGCAATCAAGTAAGGTCGATCACCTTCAGTCCCAACGGTGAAATGCTGGCCAGCGGCGATGACGCGCAAACAGTCAAGCTGTGGGATGTCAGCAGGGGTGGATGCCCCCAAATCTTGCGCGGACACCTCGATCGGGTAAACTTAGTTGCCTTCAATCCTTCGGGTGAAATACTTGCCAGCGCTAGTTACGACCAAACACTGAAACTGTGGGATATTCGCAGTGGTGAATGCCTCCATACTTTGCCAGAATTTGGCAATGAAACACGATCGATCGCCTTCAGTTCAAATGGTGAAATACTTGCGAGTGCAGGTCATGACCAAACGGTGAGGCTGTGGGATATCGGTACTGGCGAATGCCTCAAAACGTTGGACGGGCATAACAATTCTGTACACTCGGCTGCTTTCAGTCCCTTGGGCGAGATATTTGCCAGTGCAGGTTTTGACGGAACGGTGAGGCTGTGGGATATCCATACTGGTGAATGCCTCCAAATTTTGCAGGCGCATACGGGTGGGGCGCGCGCGATCGCCTTTAGCCAGAACGGTGAAATACTTGCCACTGGAAGTGTCGATCGCACAATCAGATTGTGGGATGTCCGCAGCGGTGAATGTCTCAAAATTTTACAGGGGCATACTGATTGGATACGTTCAGTTGCCTTTAGTTCTTCTAGTGAAATAGTTGTTAGTGGAAGTGTCGATAAAACGGTAAGATTATGGGATATCAGTACAGGTGAATGTCTCAAAATTTTGCAAGGTCATACCAGTAGAATTAACTCAGTTGCCTCCTATTCAGATGGAAAAATTATTGCTGCTTGCAGTCGGGATGGCACAATTAGACTTTGGGATGTTGAGACGGGTGAGTGCCTCAAAATACTGAAAAGTGACAGACCTTATGAAAATATGAATATAGCGGGCGTTACGGGTTTAACGGAAGTTGAAAAAGCCACGCTCAAAGCTTTAGGGGCTGTGGAAAATTGATCGTAGCCAAGGAGGAAATATGCAGTCAGCAATACGGATTACAACCAAAGTTCTTGCAGGAAATAAACTTGAAATTCAAGTGCCGCCTGGTTCTGTGGGCGAAGAGGTTGAAGTTTTTGTGATTATACCAGAAAAGCCTCAAGGCGGACGGCGTAAAGTGTTGGAATTGCTTACAGAAATCCGCAGCCGTAATGTCTCCAGAACTGTTGAAGAAATCGATCGGGAACTTCAAGAAGAAAAAAACTCATGGGACAATTAAACCTACCAACCTCTGCTACAATTTATTTGGATACACAAGTCATTATTTACACCGTTGAAGCTAACCAGAATTACTATTCGCTTCTTCTACCCTTGTGGCTGAAGTTTCAAACAGGTGAAATTGAACTTATGACCAGTGAATTGACGTTACTGGAAACCTTAGTTTTTCCTCTGAAAAATGCTAACACTATCTTAGTCAGTGACTACGAACAACTTTTATTATCCTCAGATATACAGCTAGTTCCCATCACTCAATCTGTACTGAGAACGGCAGCTAATTTAAGGGCTAATACCAATCTCAAAACCCCTGATGCTATTCATGCTGCGACAGCCATCACTGAAGGCTGTACGCTGTTTCTCACCAATGACAATGGATTTCGTAATGTTCCAAATCTATCTGTTGTCATCCTGAGTGATGTTTTGGCATCATAATCATAGGCGATCGCATGAATATCACGGGTGTTATGGGTTTAATAGAATGTAAAAAAGCCATGCTCAAAGCTTTAGGGGCTCAGTCCTAGACCCACGGGTGGTCAGAAACCGGGTTTTTTCGATAATACTTCGTTGAGACGTGCAGAAACGGCTAAAAACCCGGTTTCTAACGTAGCCTACTGACTAAATTGCTGAGCGTAGTAGCCTGCGTAGCGAGATCCCTTTTCCAGCAACTCCTCGTGCGTCCCAGATTCCACAATTCTGCCTTTTTCCAAAACTAAAATGCGATCGGCTCTCCGCACAGTAGCCAAGCGGTGAGCTATGATAAACACAGTGCGATCGCGCATCAATCTTTCCAGGGCTTCTTGCACTAAACCTTCGGATTCCGAATCCAGCGCCGAAGTCGCTTCATCCAAAATCAATATTCTGGGAGCGAGCAGAACTGCACGGGCGATCGCAATTCTTTGTTTTTGACCGCCAGATAAGTTTACACCCCTTTCTCCCACCCAAGTTTGATAACCGTCGGGAAACTCACTAATAAATTGATGGGCGTTGGCAATCTCAGCAGCTTTTTGAACGTCTTTCAGTTCATAATACGATCGCCCAAAAGCAATATTTTGAGCAATCGTACCCGAGAAAAGAATAGTTTCTTGCGGCACAATCCCGATTTGCCGCCGCAGCGTATTTAATGTCACATCTTGAATATCAATCCCGTCGATTAAAATCTGTCCCGCTTGCGGATCGTAAAATCTGGGTAACAAGTTTACTAAAGTGGTTTTACCCGCACCGGATGCGCCGACAAGGGCGATCATTTCTCCGGGAAGTACCAGCAAACTCATACTTTGTAAAATTGGTGTCTCTGAGTTATAGGCAAAGTTAATATTGCGGTATTCGACTTTTCCGGTAACATGGGGAAGTTCGATCGCGCCCGGTTTTTCGACTACTGTTGGTACAATAGCTAATAATTCAAAAATGCGATCGCTCGAAGCTTCTCCCTGCTTGAAATCGCCGTAATTTGCAGTGGTAATTGCGATCGGGTCAATTAACAGCGCTACTCCGGCAATATAACTAATAAATTGAGTACCAGTGAGGTTTCCTTGAGCAATTTGCCAACCACCCAAGAAAAACAGCAAAATCACGCTCATCGCTTCCAGAAAGCCAACTACGACGAATTGAAGAGCTTTTACTCGTTCCGATAAATACTTCGCGCGGCGGTTTTGTTCCGCTTCTTCTGCAAAGCGGGCAATTTCGTAATCTTCAGCCACAAACGCCTTGATTAAACGAATGCCGCTGAATACTTCTGTCAGCAAAGCTGATAAATCGGAAATGCGATTTTGGCTTTGGCGCGAATAACTCAGCAGTCTTTCGCCAAACCAGCCAATTAAGATTGCCATCAGCGGTGCAATAATTAATGCACCCAAGGTTAATTGCCAGTTGAGATAAATCATATATCCCATGACTGCAATTAGCTGCAACACACAAGGAATAAACTGATGAAAAAATTTATTTACGACTTCGCCAATCCGGTCAATATCTTCGGTGAGGCGGTAGGATAAGTCTCCGGTTTTGGCGGTTTCAAAGTAGCCGATATCGAGTTTTTGGAGGTGGGAGTAGACTTTTTTGCGGATTTCTAAAGCAATAGTCAAGGCTGCTTTTGCCATCAGCGTATCTTGACCGTACTGAGCTGTACCGCGAATCAAAAATATAACTGCGCTGAGTGCAGCAATTTGCGCGAATCCTTGTAAATCTCCTTTTCCTATAAATTTGGCTGTTTCGCCCACCAGCCACGCAATTATCGGCCAAAATATGGTAAATACTACGGTACAAGCTAGTGCTTTACCGATGGTTTGTTTTTGGGGGCTGAGGTAGGGTAAGATTTGCCAGTATGTCGATCGAGTTTTCAAGATATTTTACCCCTGCAAGTTCTATTTCTACAGATATCTGAGCCAAAATATGATATCAGCGATCGGGCCAATCGCCACAATCATTCCTGAGCGTCTGCGTGAGTCGCCTGCACCTTAGCCCCCGCAACAACGGCGCCCCGAAAGGCGGCAGACTGTCCGGGTGCAAGAGTAACTGGTTGAGCGTCGATAAATCCGTTGTCAATCAAATTGCCTGAGTCGTCCAAAACTTCATAATTGACTTTGACATTCTTGATTGTTTTGCAGCCTTGATTGATGACTTGACCGCTAAAAAACTTGCCGTCATAATTTGCCTGGGCAATTGATACTTTTGCCGCCATGTTTGCACCAGTAATGCAAGTTTGAGCAGTTCCAGGAGTTGGCTGTTTCTCGCACAGTTTCCCTAAGTCTACTGTTTTGCCGTCGGGGGTTTTCATGTAGCAAAACGGCTCGTCAATTTGTGAAATTTGAATTTTCGTATTTGTAGAATTTGCCAGCAAAGGGCTAACTGAGATTGACGAAATTAGCAAAATTGATAAAACTACCATTAAATGTAAAAAAATCAGATTTTGGGTGGGTTTTTTGTAATATTAATTATACAATAATAGTGACAGAAGTTTTATCGTTATTTAAGCTAGCGCCCATCTAATTTTAACAATCCTGTTTATTTAAACTCTTGTGGGGTGGGCTTCGCAGCACCGCCCGAAAATCCCCTTAGAGTATGTTATAATGAGCTATCAAACTTTAGAAAGTAAAGTCATGGTCGCGACTCAAGATAACCCAAAACAAAAAACGGTAGGACTGACCGTAACTTGGGAGAAGTTGCCAGACGACTTCCAATTAGAAGAAAAACCTGTGGAGAATACAGGTCAACCGCTAATTGCTGGAGCACTGCGAGAAATCTTAGAACTGAGAGGATTAATCGGGCCGCTAATGCTGATTGCTAGCAACTTTGGCATTTGCGCTACTGTCAACGGCGAGTTAGTCATCAAAGCACCAGATTGGGTTTATGTACCTTCGGTACTTCCCGCAGAATCGAGAAGAGACCGCAAAAGTTACACCCCAAACTTGGAAGGAGAAATTCCAACCATTGTCATGGAGTTTTTGTCGGAAACAGACGGCGAGGAATATTCTATTAGACGTACTTTTCCTCCAGGAAAGTGGTTTTTTTACGAACAAATTCTGCAAGTACCAACTTACATAATTTTCGATCCCGAAACTGGATTGCTGGAAGTATATCGCTTGCAAAATGGCAACTATGAACTAGAATTTCCTGATGAGGAAGGTCGCCATTGGATAGCAGATTTTGGTTTGTATTTGGGAACTTGGCGAGGGGAGAAAGAACAGCGTACAGGTTATTGGTTGCGCTGGTGGGATGAAGCAGGAAATCTGCTTTTGTGGGGTGTAGAACAGATAACAGCAGAACGCGATCGCGCCGATCGCGAACGCGATCGCGCCGATCGACTAGCTGAATATTTACGCGCTCAGGGAATTAACCCGGACGACATTGTTTGATAAGTTGTACGCGATTTGTAGAGACGCGGCAATCCCGATATGTGTCAACTTGAGCTGCGAATGTAGTATGAGTCTACGGTTTGACGACTCGGCCCAGATCCCCCCTAACCCCCCTTCCCAAGGGGGGGACAAGAATCCGATCAAAGTCCCCCTTCTTAAGGGGGATTTAGGGGGATCGAGACTTGGATAAAAACCAGTGTCGGGAATTACTGCATTATCTAATACTCGGATTCCTATTTCCAAGACTGCGCGCTCCCGGAACTTTCCGGCTGGGACGGCGCTGGTTCAAACTGCTTGCAGATCGAGCATTCAAAGCATCAGCAGGAGCTGTCAAACCCAAATCTTGCAAAATTTCAAAAGCCGCCCTTTGTCCAGTTTCGCAGCCGCCTTCCATGTAACCTTGATTTTCCAGGGAAGTGTGTTCCCCGGCAAAATATAAATTGCCAACTCGTTCGCCTTCTACGCCGTACATTTGCGTCCACTGTCCGACTAAATAGCAGGAATAAGAACCTTTGAAAAAGCGTTCTCCCGGCCAAAAAGCTCGCACAGCTTTGCCGGTTCTCAGGTTTCTGACACCCGGAAAAACTCTTTCAAATTCGTTCAAAAATCTTTGTGCTTGGTCTTCGGGAGTTCCGCCGCCGATCGACAAACCGCGCTTTCCTCCTGTAAAATTAGTAACTAAACCGTTAGGAGTAGGAGCGAAAGGCGTAGATTCCCAGCTATTTTGAAATCCTAAATCGGTATAAACAGAAGCAGTCGATCGATAAAGTTCCCGCCAAATTCGGCTGCGGTAGCCCGTAACTAACTTAGAATTAGTACCGTAGCCCAACTGCTGGATCGCCCGCAGCTTTGGCTGTGGCAAAGGTACGTTAATTCTAACGTCTCGCAGAGTGCTGAACGGCAAAGTTAACAAAACTCGCTCGTAAGTGCGATCGATCGCCCTTTGTCCCGATCGCAAACTTACCCGATAGCGGCCGTCAGGTAACAGAGTAATCGCTTCCAAAACCGTTCCCGTCTCGATCGAACCAGACAACCTATCCGCTAAACGGTTGACAATTTGACTGTTGCCGCCGTCAATTTGATAGCGCTCGTCGCTGTTGCCGTACAATTCAAAACTGTCAGATTCAGAACCGATTAAAAACAGCAGATTTAACGCCGACTGTTCCTCGGGATCTCGGCCGTATTCCGTCGTGTAAGCAATGCGGAGCAACTGCCGGACAATCGTGCTAGTATCAGCTTGGTCTAGATATTGAGCGATCGAAAGATTGTCCAATCTTTCCGCTGCTTCCGTAAAATCTTGATAGCTCAATTCATCTCCAACTGCCTGCAAATCAGCCTGAATTTTACTGGCTAGCGGTGCAAAATCCGCGATTATTTGCTGGAGAGAAAAACGGCGTCTATCCAAGAAAAAAGTATCCTTCACCAGTCCCCGCTGCGCCTCAACTAAGTCTCTCGCCTGCAAACCCAATTCCGTCGCCAGCGAGATTAAAGTAGTGTGGCCGGTGTCAATAAATTCTCCCCCCACGTCCGCCGGAATCAGCGTTCCAGCCACCTTGGGAAGCGTGCGAATCCTCCCCCCCACGCGGTTAGTTGCCTCAATGATATCGGCGCGCACGCCCCCCTGGCGCAAGCGATAAGCCGCCGTTAAACCCGCAATTCCCGCACCCACCACCAAAATGGGCGATCGTCCGCGCTGCTGAGCAAAAGCTCCCTCCCGGGTAAAAGTCGCAGCAGCGACGGCTGCCGTGGCAGCTAAACCCCCGTGCAGCAAGTCGCGCCGAGAGATGGGAAAATTGGGAGTGCGATTCCCTACGGGATAGCTTCGCTTCACGCCCAGCATCCCCAGCAGTTCATCAGCCGGAATGCCCGTTTCCCGAGATTTCTGGGCAATGGTTGCAGCGCGGCGCAGCATTGCCATCAGTGCAGATTTAGCCATAATTGAGACGCCCTCACAAAACTTTTGATGTAAACTGGATTCTCGATCGAATTTGATTATGCACTTTCCCGACTAAAGTACAGAGAGATTTTTTTAATAATGCTAACCCTCAGAACACTGTTCGACCGCAAATTTTATCTCGAAAACAACCCAGATGTCGCCGTAGCAGTTGCCAGAGGCACGGTATCGACCCCCTTCGATCACTACCAAAAAATTGGTCAATTTGAAAATCGCGACCCCAATGCCCTGTTCGACGCCAGCTATTATTTAGACACCAATACAGATGTAGCAGTATCTGCTGAAAAAAACAAATTTTCCGGCGCCGAGCACTTTATCAAATTCGGTCAATTTGAACGCCGGAACCCCAACCCTTTGTTCGATGTTGGTTTCTATCTCACAAGCAACTCAGACGTTCTGACAGCAGTCCAAACAAATCAATTTAGCGCCTTTGAACACTACTTCAAAGTCGGTCAATTTGAAAACCGCAAACCCAGCGCGTTCTTCGATCCCAACTTTTATCTAGAAAAATATCCGGTGATAGGAGCAGCAGTCTCCAGCGGCGCAGTCAAAAGTGCGATCGACCATTACATTCAATTCGGCCAACAAGAAGGACTGTTGAGCACACTCCCCGCTCCCGCCGATGATTTAAACTCAGCCGAAAATCTGGGAATTCTCACAGACAGTCTAATTGCGAGCGATTTTGTAGGCGCTGCCAAACCAGCCGACATTTACAGTTTCATCCTCAATACTCCCAGCCTTTTCAGTGCAACTGTAGACGGTTTGAGTGCAGATGTGGATGTAGAATTAATTCAGGATCTCAACGGCAACGGCGCAGTTGGATTAGATGATATTATTACCTCATCTAACAATTTAGGTACAGCTTCAGAACAAATTGTCAGCAATGGCGCATTGCCTGCGGGGACTTATTTCGTCCGCGTTTCTCAATTTCAAGGCGATACAGATTACAACTTGAGATTGCTATCCGCTCCCTCAGTAATACCGCCCCAAACCTAAATAGGTAATGGGTAATGGGTAATGGGTAATGGATAAGAAAGCAATCGCTTGGGCTTGACAAAACTAACTAGAAAACTGCCATGTCGCCCGCCTAAATCGTCAAGGAGACCTACACTTTTTTCGGATATTACTTCGTGTTCTTTACGCCTTCGCGGTTCGTAAAAAAATATCGTTTACAATGATTTATACTTGCCATAAAACAAGCTCCGCCAGGTTTTAATTGACCAATTCCCAATTACCAATTCCCAATTACCAATTCCCAATTACCAATTCCCAATTCCCCTGGTATTAATTATTAGTTGTTGACCCCCCAGGAGAAGGCAAAGATTGAATAGGTGCTGGCGACCAATTAGACCGATTTCTCATTAGAGTAGCCGACACCAAAGCATAGCCCAAAACAGCAGGAAGCACGATCGCGCTCAAAAACACGATCGCCGCCGCCCAAGTCATCGCATTCGACATCGGGCCGTAATGAGTGCGGTAAGGGTCAAACGCTGGTAAATTAGACCTCGGGGCGTCCCGCAGGGCGATCGGACGTTTGAACCGTACCCGCCTGTCATCAAGCTTTTCGAGCAAAACCCAGCCAACTTCCGCCTCTTCCCGACACAGCTTGTGAAAAATCGCAGGATTGCGAAACAAATCGCTGCTAGCCCGGACAATCTTGTACTCCCAAACCGTCAAATCATCAGAATTGCGATCGGATGTGGGATGGCCGTTGGCGATCGCATTTTCAGGCGCAGTAAAATTATCTTCTTGAGATTCGTGCCGAGTCAAAACTTCCTCCTCCTCATCGCATTTTTGCCCCGCAGCCAATTGCTCGCGGCTCACCAAGACACCCAGAATCGCAGCCTCCAAGCCGAGACTGCCAACCATCAAACTCCAAATCAGAATTTCAGTCATAAAAGGAGTTAAAAGTTAAAAATTAAAAACTAAAAAGACTCGCTTTTAACTTTCAATCTTTAATTTTAAAATAGCCTTCCACCACACAATCTTCACCCACCGCGCGCCAAGAAACCCGCTCTAAAGTCAAAGCATCAGTCATTGCCGAAAACCCCAAATCTCCCACAGGAGTTGGAGCATCTCGGCCGCCGACAATTTTAGGAGCAATAAAAGCCATAATTTTCTGCACTGCACCTTCAGCAATTGCTTTAGCCGCCAAAGTGCCGCCGCACTCCCAGAGTACAGACATAAAAGATCGATCGTACAAATAAGCCATCACATTAGTCGGAGTCAGCGGCGACAACTCCACAACTTCCACCCCTTTTGCAATCAAAAATTCCTGAAATTCGGGATTAACCCCAGGCTCAGTCAGCACCAAAGTAGCCGCCGAGGAGGTTTCCCACAACCAAGCCGACTTCGGCAAATCCAGAGAGCGGCTCATCACCACCCGCAGCGGATTGTTTCTGTCAGGCTGGTGGCTTGTCAGTTGGGGATTGTCTAGACGCACCGTATTTCCCCCAACAATCACCGCATCGCAGCCGACGCGCACCCGGTGCACCTCGCTCCGAGCCTCGGAGCCTGTCACCCAAGCGCTGTGACCGGTACTGGTAGCAATTTTACCGTCCAAAGTCATCGCATATTTCAAAATACCGAAAGGCTGGCGGTGCAAAATCCGGTGTACGAAAGCCTCGTTCAGTTTCTGACAAGCTTCCCCTTCCACTCCCGCCACCACTTCAATGCCAGCATCCCGCAACCGGGCGAGCCCAGTGCCAGCTACCAAAGGATTCGGATCGACCATGCCAGCGACTACTTTTGCCACCTTGGCCTTAATCAAAGCTTCGGAACAGGGAGGAGTCCGGCCGTAGTGGTTGCAGGGCTCCAGGTTGACGTAAACAGTCGCTCCTTCGGCGAGTTCCCCCGCTTCCCGGAGCGCAAACACTTCGGCGTGAGGTTGACCGGCACCGGGATGGAACCCTTCGCCGACAATTTTGCCGTCTCGGACAACTACGGAACCGACGAGGGGGTTGGGTGCGGTTTTGCCGAGGGCGCGGCGGGCCAATTCTATGCAGCGGCGCATCATGGCTCGATCGAACTCTTGAACTTCGCTGTTTTCCAGTTGTTTTGTACCTTGCTGCTGTCGGTTAGCTAAGCTGGCGATCGGTTTAGCGTCCGCCTCAAAAGTTTCCATAAGATTTTGGTATGATATCTATCCCTGAGTGTACTGAGTTATAGCTAATTTTAGCTGCCAGCCGACGATCGATTGTTGAGGCAAACTTTACGGTATCAGGAGTAAAGGGCGATTTAGGGCGATCGACCAGGCACGCCCAAACAAATACCTTTAACATGAGGAAAGAATAGCAGGCGCTTGAAAAAACAATGAGTCAGGACATGAAGCGGGAATTTGCCAACCGCGACGAATTAATTGCCTACGTGCGTGAACAGTTCCCCGAAGCCACCGCCAGGGATAGCAACGTACCCCCAACCGCAGGCGGGCGCAAAGCAGCCGAGACATTGCTGCAACAAGTCGATCCCGGAAAATACGCCTCCACCCGCAACTTTCAGGGCGGCGCAGTAACGCGCTTGTCACCTTATTTACGCTACGGCGTTTTGAGTCTTGCCGAAGTCCGGGACGCCGTACTCTCGAAGGTGCACCATCGAGAAGAGGCCGTAAAACTCGTCAACGAGTTGGGTTGGCGGGATTATTGGCAGCGGCTGTACGCCGAATTGGGCAAAGGGATTTGGCAAGACCGGGAACCCTACAAAACTGGTTACACTACCAAAGATTACAGCGAAACTCTGCCGGAGGATGTCATTGAGGGCACGACTGGTTTAGTTTGCATTGACAGTTTCAGCCGCGAGTTGCGGGAAACAGGTTATTTGCACAACCACCAGCGGATGTGGATGGCTAGTTATCTGGTACACTGGCGCCGCGTGCGCTGGCAAGCCGGAGCTCGCTGGTTTTTGCAACATTTGCTAGATGGAGATCCGGCAAGCAACAATCTTTCTTGGCAGTGGGTAGCGAGCACTTTTAGTCACAAGCCTTATTTTTTTAATCGGGAAAATTTGGAGCGTTACACTAAGGCGGTTTATTGTCGCGATTGTCCTCTGTACGGGCAATGCGATTTTGAGGGAAGTTACGAATATTTGGAGAGCAAGTTGTTTCCTCAGGGCGAAAAGGTCGATCGCACGGGCGGTTCTAAAAGTTGGCAACGCCCTCAGAAGGGAAGGAAAAATTAAGTCAGTTGACAGTTGACAGTTGACCTGTGACAGTTGACCTGTGACAGTTGACATTAGGAAGAGGGAAGAAGTAATAAAAATAATTCAATTTTTTTAAATTCCCAATTAGCAATTACCAATTCCCCATTACCAATTAGCAATTACCAATTACCAATTACCAATTACCAAATTACCAAGTTATGAACAATCCGATTATTTGGCTGCACGGCGACTGTTTGAGTCCTCAAGGCCCCGCTTTTCAAGCGCACCCAGAGGCACCGGCGATCTGGGTTTGGGACGACGCGCTCATCGATGAATGGCAGTTGAGTCTCAAACGAATGGTGTTTATTTACGAGTGTTTGCTAGAGTTGCCGGTAGTTATTCGGCGCGGCGATGTGGCTGCGGAAGTTATCGCTTTTGCGATCGAATGCGGCGCGAATCAAGTAGTCACAGCGGAAAGTCCCAGCCCTCGGTTTGAGGATATTTGCCGGGAAATTAGGATCTCGCACCCAGTAGAAGTTTTGCCACCAGAGCCGTTTGTACGCTACGATGGCTACATTGATTTGAAGCGTTTTTCCCGCTACTGGCGCGTCGCCGAAAAATATGTTTTTTAATGGCTAATTGGCCAAACAGGGCATTGGCCAAACAGGGCATTGGGAATGGGGAATTGGGAATGGGGAATTGGGAATGGGGAATTGGGAATGGGGAATTGGGAATTGGGAATTGGTAATGGGGAATTGGTAATTGATAATGTAAAAAAGTTGAATTATTTTTATTACTTCTTCCCTCTTCCTAATGTCAACTGTCACAGGTCAACTGTCACAGGTCAACTGTCAACAGACTTCAACTCCCCTTCAAACGCTGCAACAGCCATTCAAATCTAGATTGAGCCAAATCGGGATTTTCGACATTGGGGGCGAGCGCGCGATCGTCGTCAGGGTCTTGATATATTAAATAATCAGTCTCTTCGCCGAAACGCCTGACAGTACCCCGCAGTCTCGACGACAGAAATTTGGTAATCGCCCGATAAAACCGCAGGGAAAACAGCACGTCTTGCTCGAGTTTTTCAGTTAGCAGCCGCCTCGGAATTGACAGGATGAGGCACTCATCAATTGCCGTGACGCTAGCAGAAGGAAGCCTCCCGTCTACAAAAGACATTTCGCCCAACACTTCCCCGCAGATGATTTTTCCAATTTCTTTGTCGCCCAAAGATGATGCAGTAACGCTCAAAGTTCCATCCAGAACTATGTACATGGCATCTAAGGGTTTACCTTCGACGATCAGGGTGGTGCCGGGGGGCACTTTGGTGCGGGTACCGTTGGCGAGCATCCAATCGATGTCGCGATCGCTCAATTCGCCTAATATGACTAGAACTTTTCTCATAAAGTCAGGTTTAGATCGGATACTTTCTATTTTTTTACTTGTTTTAGTTGCGTGCTGTTGTTAGATCGTCAGACCCTGAGCGAAAGCGAACGCCAAACTTTACTAATAAAATACTCAATTTTACACGATTCTAATAATATTTAATTATTTTGACACGATCGAGCTACAACTGTTTTTCGGGTCAGTGCTATTTTACATTACTTGTCAGAGAGTGTGCAGCAGCCGATCGCCCTTGAGCGCGCAACTGCCCCAATTTAGACCCCCGGATTCTCCAAACAGTTGTCAAACCTTGCTGTCTCTTCGTTTCGAGCCTGTGCGCCCTTCCGCCGGATTTTTGGGCTGTTGCTGCGAGTGCAGCGCCCCCAAGTACAGCATGGTAGAATGCTCGCTCGATCCCGATCGACCCCTGAATACTATTTTAGATTTTAGATTAAAGACTTGAAGAATTGGAATGACTGATGAAGAGCGCGGTTTATAGGTAGTCTGAGGTAGTCTACAGTTGCATTTTAGTGTGGAAAGTGGTATAAGCAGCGAGGGTGAAATCCTCCTTAAGATTGATTTTTAGGCGATCGATGGGTAAATTAAAATTAGCCTATAAACCCGCCGTCGGTTCTTGAATCTAATCAGCAGAGAGAGTTGACTCTAAGAGGGTTAAGTGCCAATCTAGGAACAACACAACTCATATTTGTGTCATTTTTCAGCAAAGCTCTCGACAAGAGCCCTCAAACACTTACACTTTTAACACACCGTTCATTGAGGAGTGTCTTATGAATAGTCTATTTTCCAAGTCTACTTTTGCGTTAATAAATCTTGCAGCTTTAGCTGTTTGTTGCAGTACCATGCCAGCGAAAGCTGAAACTGGCAACTTGCCCGATGTCGGTACAACTGCAAATGCGGTGGCTCAAAATATTGACCAAATTTCTGAGCCGGCGGCAACTTCAGCAGTTAAACCCGATGCCGAAACAGCGACTAGCAATACAAAAATTGATTCTATCAGTTCGATCGAACTAACAGCAGCGGCCCAGCCAGCAGCCTCCGCACCTGCAGCCAACTCGGAAGCATCTGTTGGTGCACCGGAACAATCTGCAGCAGCAACATCTGAAATTGCGGAAACTGAAACTGCGCCAAATACATCCATCGCTGCTGAGACACAAAACTCGGAAGAAACAGCTAAAATTGCTGAGAATAGCGTAGAAACGCAGCCAAAGGTCGAGATTGCCGAAAAGATCGATCGACCTACCTCAATTATTGCCGATCGACCTAATTCGGAACTGACAGCAGCAAAAGAAGAAAAAGAAGTCAAAACAGCACAAGAAGTGTTGAGCAATCCTGTCAGCACTTCCGCCTCGGCCCTGACAAACCAACCGAAACTTGCCCAAAAACCGGCAACAGTCTCGGAAAAACCTCAGATATTGGCTCAACCAGGTAGCACCATCAGACCCGGCCGAGCTACTCGTTCCGGGCCCAGCTACATCGGCATTGGCGCCAATATAGGTTTTGGCGGAGATTCAGCCCTAGGCGACACTTCATTTGCGATTCTTAGCAAAATTGGTTTGACGAACAATTTCTCGGTGAGACCCAGTGTTTTGTTCCGCGACAATCTAACTGTTCTCGTTCCAGTCACCTACGATTTTGTATCTAAAGAGGCCGTCGAAGTCAGCGATGATTTTGTGATTACCGCTGCTCCTTATTTAGGTGCTGGCGTAGCACTTTCTACCGGTGATAACGGTCATTTTGGCTTCCTGATTTCGGGGGGTGTAGATGTGCCGCTGTCCACCAATTTTACAGCCACAGCCGGACTGAATGTGGGTTTTCTCGACGGAACTAACGTGGGATTGTTAGTCGGTGTCGGCTATACCTTCCCGAATGTTGCCAGATAGTTTTGCTGTTTGAGCAAGCGCAGGACAACTAAATAGGCGCGGGGTTGGCTGTAGGAATACAGTCAACCCTTTTTGATGGTGGAAAATCAAAAGCAATCCAGAACACGGCAATTTGGAGAACACTTAGTTGTAGAATAGATAACTAGCCTTAGTAAAAAGTAGAATCCTATGTCGCAAGGAATCTTCAACACAATCCTCAATCAGCTTGACAACCTGGAAGTCATAGAAATACAGCAACTAGAGCGCGTTATTGGGAGATATCTGGCCGGGAAAGAACAAACTGCTCAACGGACAAAATTTCACTCCCGCGCTGTTAACTTCTGGTTTAGTCAAAAAAATCAAGCATTCTTCTTGGAACCAGCAAATAGAACGCCGATTAATTCAGGTACAGGGCAAGCCTGTTTCTGAGACAATTATTGAGGAACGCCGCTAGATGACAATTTATTTTGTAGATAGCAGCGCGCTGGTCAAACGCTACATTAATTAAATAGGTTCGGCATGGGTTTTGAATTTGTTCGATCGCACAGTTCGTAGTGTGGAATGCGAGTCCGCAAGAAAAGAGCGGACTCGCATTCCGCACTGCGAACCTATCCGATCGTTGTCAATCGACGGGACACGATAGGAGGGTTTGGTAGTTGAAAATCCTAACAACTATCCGTAATATCGATCGTCGCCGGACGCGGAAATTCGGAGGATGAGGTGCAAAATTAACTGCGATCGCCCAGAGGGATTTTTGTGAAAGATATAATGATGGTTGGATCGCACTTTCTCACCCACCACCCCAAAAAAACCGTGACCAAAACAGAAATCTTAGCAGCACTCAAAAATCTGACAGCAGAAGAACGCCTAGAAATCATCGAAACGGCTTCGCGGATGATGCGCGAAGAAATCGAAGCAAAAGCCCAGCGCAAAGCCGAGAAAAAGCGCCAACTCAGAGCAGCAGCAGAAGCAGCAGTCAAGGATTATATGCCGGGAGGTGCTTTACATGATTTGTGGTCGCCAGACAGCGAACCATATTTTGAATCCGAGGAAGAATACCTGAACGCTGGGATAAAAACTAATGCGTAGAGGCGAAATCTGGCTGGTTACACTTGAGCCTACTGTTGGTGCAGAAATCGGCAAAACCCGTCCAGCAGTTATTGTCAGCGATGAGACGGTGGGAATTTTGCGGCTTGAAGTTATTGTCCCCATCACTGACTGGAAAGAGCGATATACACAGAGAAATTGGATGGTTCGACTAGAACCCAGCGGCGAAAACGGCTTGATTAAAGTCTCAGCCGCCGACACTTTTCAAGTCCGTTCTGTTTCCCAACAAAGGTTTAGCGGACAACTCGGAACCCTTTCGGAGACAATTATGGAAGAAATTGCAGATGCACTGACAATTGTTTTGGATCTGGATTGAATAACTAGGCAACAGCGCACAAATAGTGTTATTTATAGATAGATTGTATGGCGCGATGGCCTTAAATGATTCCTATACAACTTACACTCAAAAATTTTCTCAGCTATCGCGAAGCTGCTTTAGACTTTCGCGGACTGCACACCGCTTGCATTTGCGGGCCTAACGGTGCTGGTAAATCTTCTCTCCTAGAAGCGATCGCCTGGGCGCTTTGGGGCTGTTGCCGCAGCGATACAGAAGACGATATCATCCATATTGGCGAAATTGATGTGCGCGTTGATTTCACTTTCTCCACGGGCGGCCAAATCTACCGGGTGATTCGCAACCGCCGGCGCGGACAATCGGGAAGTTTGGAATTTCAAGTTAGCTTGAATTTTGCTGAAACTCAGGAGCAACTTAATTTTCGCACGCTCACGGACAAGGGGCTGAGAAATACTCAGCAGAAAATCCTCGAACACATCAAGCTAGATTACGATACTTTTATCAACTCGGCGTATTTGCGGCAGGGGCGAGCTGATGAGTTTATGCTCAAAAAGCCGATCGAGCGCAAGCAAGTTTTAGCCAACCTCCTCAAACTCGATCGCTACGACACTTTATCGGAACAAGCCAAGGAAAAGTCGAGAGAATTTAAAGCCAAAGTAGAAGTCCTCAAACACGCCTTGCAGACAATCCAAGAGCAACTGCAACAAAAAGAGGATCTCGCATCCGAACAAACTCAATTGCAGCAAGCAACCGATTTGCTCTCTTCACAGCAGCAAGCCGACACAGCACATTTGCAGCAACTGCAACTCCAGCACCACAACCGCCAAACTTGGCAAAAACTCCTCGCCGGGCACCAGCAACAGCACTACAATATCTCTCAAGAATGCCGTCGCTTGCAGCAAGAACTCGCTGCGGCCAAACAGCAGCAACACGAGCTGCAAGCCCTGCTAGAACAAGAAAATGAAATAACAGCAGGCATTGCTTATTTCCACAGCTTGCAAGCCACAGAAGAGACGCTCTCGGGCAAATTCAAAGCTCACCAACAAGCCCAAAATCAGCGCCAAAAATTACAAGAACAGCAGCGGCAAGAACTGAGCCTTTTGCAAAACAAAATTCAGCAGTTGCAAGCTCAATTAGATGTTTTAGAACAAGATGAAAAAGATGTTCTGGAGGTTCTCAAACAGCAGCCGGAGGTTGAGAAAGGACTCGCACAGTTGCAAGCAGCCCGATCGCGCCTCAACGAACTAGAACAACTGCAACTGCAAGTTTCGCCGCTGATCCAACAGCAGCAGCAAAAGCAACAAAAGCTCGATCGCGCCCAGGCCGGTTTAACCGCCCGCTTAGCCGAAATCAACCGACAGGTGCAAGTTCAGCAGCAGCAGCGACAGCCGCAATTGCAGCAGGAAATCTCGGCCATAGCCAATCAAATTTTGCAGTTGGAAAACAAGCGAGTTTACCAGGAGCGAGTCCGCGAAAAAGGTCAAGAAAGGCACAGCTTTCTGGAAAACCTGCAAGCCAAAAGCCGCGACTATCAAACCAGGCTCGCCGAAATTGACCAAAAACTGCAACTGCTGCGGAAAAATGAAGGAGAAACCAGCGCAACTGAAGGTAAAGCTGCCAAGTTTGCGGAAACTCAGCAAGCGAATTCACCTTTAATGGTGCGGGATGCAAATTTTGGGAATTGTCCTTTGTGCGATCGACCTTTAGACGAACACTACTGGAATTTGGTAGTCACCAAACACCACTCCCAACAGCAGGAAATCTGGAACCAACTGTGGGTTGTGCGCGAACAGTTGGCCGTCTCCGAACGCGAAATTCAAGTCCTCAGACATGAATACCGCGAACTAGAACAGGAATTAGCGCCCTATCAAGAATTGCGGGAACGCCGCAGCCATTTGCAAGCACAATTGGATGGCCTGGGCCAAGACGAAAACCGCTTGCAAAGTATGCGTCAAGATGCTGCGGAAATAGAGCGGTTGCTGCGTACTGGCGAGTATGGAGCCGATGACTTGAGGGAACTCCAGCAAATTGAACAGCAACTGCAACTGCTCAATTACAGCGATCGCAGCCACTCACTCGCCCGCAGCGATGAAAAGCGGTTGCGGTGGGCGGAAATTAAGCAAGCTCAAATCAAAGACGCTCAGCAGAAACTCAATAAAATTAACAGCCGCCGCCCGGATTTGCAAACTCAATTAGCCGCCGTACAGCAACAGTTAGAACAGCAAAAAAATAGCTCGGAAATTCAGCAGCAAATTCTGTCTTTAGATAGATACATTGCGGAAGTTGGCTATAATTTGGAACAGCACGAACACGTCCGCAGCGAAATGCGTAAAACGCAATTTTGGATCGCCCGCGCCGAAAAATTGATCTCGGCAACTCAGCAGTACCCGCAAGTGCAGCAGCGGGTTAATGAAGTCGCAAATTCGATCGCCGTGCGCGATCGCGATTTGCAAGCTGTCACCGCTCAAACTTCGGCGATGAACCAGCAATTGCAAGAACATCCCGATCCGACTGCTCAAATAAGTGCGATCGAACAGCAAATGGGTCGCCGCCGCCAGCAGCTAGACCAACATTTGGGAAGTCTGGGACGGCTCCAGCAGCAGCAGCAAAATCTGGAAGCTTTGCAGGTTCAGCTTGTAGCTCAAAAAGAGCAAATGCAGGTTGCTAAACGCCAATACAAAGTTTATCAAGAGTTGGGTCAAGCTTTTGGCAAGAACGGCATTCAAGCTTTAATGATTGAAAATGTTTTGCCTCAACTGGAAGCTGAAACTAATCAGATTTTGTCGAGATTGAGCGCGAATCAGTTGCACGTGCAATTTATTACTCAGCGGGCGGCTGCTTCTAAAAAAGCAACTAAATTGATAGACACTTTAGACATTCTCATTGCTGATGCTCGCGGTACTCGTCCCTATGAAACTTACTCGGGCGGTGAAGCTTTTCGGATTAATTTTGCGATTCGGCTGGCGCTGGCGAGACTGCTGTCTCAGCGGGCGGGTACGGCTTTGCAAATGTTGATTATTGATGAGGGATTTGGGACTCAGGATGCGGAAGGGTGCGATCGGCTGATTGCTGCAATTAATGCGATCGCCTCTGACTTCGCCTGCATCCTCACCGTTACCCATATGCCGCACCTGAAAGAAGCTTTTCAAGCCAGAATTGAAGTAAGTAAAACTGCTCAGGGTTCTGGCATCAGCTTGTCAATCTAAAAGGGTTAGACCATTTTCGATTAAAGATCGGACGGCGGTTGAAACCGCGTCTATAAAGGCTTGCACCCACTAGAGAGCGGGTTGAAGATCCGACGGCGGTTGAAACCGCGTCTATAAAGGCTTGCACCCACTAGAGAGCGGGTTGAATACCGGGCGGTTAAAATTATGTTATTTTCTTTACACTGCGTCCGTGTTCGGCGAGCGAAGTCGAGTCGCGGACGAAAGTTTGTATGGGCTGCGATTGCAATACTCGGGACGCTCGCAAAGACAAAAAAACGTTAACCCAAGCGTATTGTTGAAGAGCGGGCGAATTCCATTCGCGCGCTTTTCAACCCGCTCCCGTCGCGTGAGTGTTTGTATAGGCGCGAATTCCCTTCGCCCGCTCTTAATTTCCCCGTAGGCTTTTTGGGGCTGCTGAGTTTGTTAGACTAAATTAAAAATAAGATAATAAAATAAGAATGCGTCAAGCTATAGATAATATTTTATTGTTCTGTCCGTTCTTGGGGAGTGTGGGTATTGCCACCGATGACAACAGACTCTTTTCACCTGTCTCTGCTAGAGCGGGCGATCGCAGCGTCGAGCAACAGCATCCTAATTGCAGATGCAAGCTTGCCTGAAACACCAATTATCTACTGCAATCCTGCTTTTGAGAAACTGACCGGCTACACCCGGGAAGAAGTCATTGGACGCAACTGCCGGTTTTTGCAAGGCCCGGATACCGATCGCGCCGAATTAGACAGACTCCGCAGCAGTTTGCGATCGGGCACGGAAATTAAGGTAGTTCTCAAAAATTACCGCAAAGACAAAACTCCTTTTTGGAACGAATTAACCGTTTCCCCCGTCCTAGATGGCGAGGGCAAATTAACTCATTTTATCGGAGTTCAGAACGATATTACCCAAAGAGTCGCAGCCGAAACAGCCAGGGAAGAAAGTGAAGAAAGATTGCGGGCGATCGCCACTGCGACTCCGGTTCCCATGCTGATTGCGCGCCTGGAAGACAGCACGATTTTGTACGCCAATCCAGCCCTCTGCGAAACTTTCGGTTTGAGTTCCCAAAAGCTTGTCGGCAGCAAAAAGAGCGACTTTTATGTTAATTTGAGCGATCGCCGTCAATTAGTAGAATTAGTCAAACAGCACGGCTTTAGCGACAGCGATCAAATCTGCCTCAAAAAACCAAACGGCAGTTTTTTCTGGGCAAAAATGTCGATGCGAGCGATTAGTTTTAACGGCGCAGCAGCAATTTTATCGGCATTTTACGATATTACCGATCGCGTAGAAGCAGAAACAGCACTGCGCCAAAGCAAAGCGAGGTTGCAAAAACTAGCAGCCAACGTTCCCGGCATGATTTATCAATTTCAGCTAGCAGCAGACGGTACTGCGTCATTCCCCTACGTTAGTTCCGGCTGCCGCGAACTCTACGAATTAGAACCAGAGGTGCTGCAAAATTCAGCTACTCCGGCGATCGAAATGATTCATCCAGACGATGCGCCAAGCTTCCAGGAAACTGTGGCTATCTCAGCTAAAACTTTAGAGCCTTGGCGGTGGGAAGGCAGATTTGTTTTCCCGGGCGATCGGATTAAGTGGGTTAGCGGGGCTTCTCGGCCAGAAATGGGCGAAAAAGGTGATATTATTTGGGACGGCTTGTTGATTGACATTAGCGATCGCAAACAGGCAGAATCAGCACTGCGGCAAAGCGAAGCCCGATTCCAAAAAATGGCCGCCAACCTGCCGGGAATGATTTATCAATACTTGGTGCGTCCTGACGGTTCCAACCAATTTATTTATGTCAGTCCCGGCTGTTGGGAACTCTACGAATTAGACCCCGAAAAAGTTCAAAAAAACTCAAATTTAATGCGGTCGCTGGTGCATCCAGAAGACCTACACCCGATGCTAGAGTCGCTCACAATTTGCGGGGAAAATTTAAAACCTTGGAAATATGAAGCGCGGATCGTCACGCGATCGGGAAAACAGAAATGGATTCGCGCCATTGCCCGCCCCGAACTGCAACCGAGCGGCGAGATACTTTGGGAGGGGGTGACAATCGACATCAGCGATCGCAAGCTAGCAGAAATCGCCCTGGGCGAGTCAAAAATCGCCCTGCAACAAGCCAATCAAGAACTGGAAAAGCGCGTCCTAGAACGCACGGAAGCCTTGCAAAAATCCCAAAAAATGCTGTGGTTGGTAATCAACAATATCCCTCAGTTAATTGCCTGGAAAGATCGAGATTCAGTTTACTTGGGAGGCAACAAAAACTTTGCCAAAATCGCAGGTTTGAATCATCCCAGTGAAATCGTCGGTCTCACGGACTGCGATATGCCCTGGAAGCCAGAAGAAACTGAATTTTTCCGAGATTGCGATCGCCGGATCGTGGCAACCAACACCCCAGAATATCACATTATTGAGTCCCAACTGCAAGCCGACGGCACCCAGCGCTGGTTGGATACAAATAAAATACCCTTGCACGACAATTACGGCAATGTCGTCGGCATTTTGTGTACTTTGGAAGATATCACTGACCGGCTTTCCCTCGAAGCTAAAGTCCGCGCCAGCGAGGAACTATTTCGCAAAATATTTGAAGATGCACCCATCGGTATCTACTTAGCCAATTTAGATGACAACCAGTTAGTGCGAGTCAATAAAAGTTACTGCGAAATGCTGGGATATACCGCAGCAGAATTGCTGGGCAAAACGTTTATAGAAATTGGGCATCCCGAAGATAATCACAAAAATATCCAAGTTGCTGCTGCTCTCGATCGGGGAGAAATTCCGAGCTATCAAATCGAAATCCGCCAGATGGCGGCTACAGGTAAAATTGTTTGGGTAAACCTGACAGCTACTGTGATTCGAGACGGCGAAGGAAAACCCATTTACAACTTAGGGATGATTGAAAATATTACCAACCGCAAAATTTCCGCAGCAGCACTCCAAGCTTCCGAATCTCAATTGAGAAAACAAGCATCCCAATTGCAAGAAGCCTACGAACAGCTCCAACACGCTCAAATCCAATTAGTTCAATCAGAAAAAATGTCGAGCCTCGGTCAGATGGTGGCTGGCATCGCCCACGAAATCAACAATCCCGCAACTTTTATTAACGGCAATATTTCTCACACCTACACCTATTTTCACGATTTAATAGAACTCTTGAATCTCTACGAACACTGCTACCCGTCGCCAGTTCCTCAGATTTCTGAAAAAGTTAAGGAATTAGAGTTGGATTTCCTCAAGGAGGACTTGCCAAAAATGCTAAACTCTATGAGAGTAGGAGTAGAAAGAATCAGTAAAATTGTGCTGTCGCTGCGGAACTTTTCGCGGCTGGACGAATCAGAAATGAAGTGGGCCGACCTTCACGAAGGAATTGACAGCACGCTGTTGATTGTGCAGCACCGATTGCATCAGGAAAATCAAAAAAGCCGGATAGACATTATTAAAGAATACGGAGATATATCGAAAATATACTGTTGTGCGGGGCAGTTAAACCAGGTATTTCTCAACATAATCAACAATGCGATCGACGCTCTAGAAAACCAAAAGCAACCCCGGACGATCGTGATTCGCACTCTCATGAAAACAGCCGGGTTGAAAAACAACAGTAAAAGCAAGCTCGGTGAGTGCGATCGCATTGTCATTTGCATCGCCGACAGCGGCCCGGGAGTGACCGAAGAGGTTCGCAAACGGATGTTTGACCCCTTCTTCACCACCAAACCGGTCGGGTCGGGCACAGGCTTGGGATTGTCCATCAGCCATCAGATTGTGGTAGAAAAACATAGGGGAAGTCTGCGGTGCATCTCAGTACCCGGACAGGGAGCGGAATTCTGGATTGAAATTCCCAGCACGAGCGATCGTCCTTTCATTTAAAAGTTTCAATATCTAACTTTTAATTGCCAATTGCCGTCGGTGCTTGAGTTATCAGGGTTTGGAATTAACGGCACTCAGACGGCGAAATTAATCTCACTTGCGCGGTGTGCTCATCTGCTGCCCTTATTCGCTAGGCAATTATGCTGAAAAAACTACCTTTATCCTGGTCTCGCTACCTTCCAGCGGGGTTGACACTCGCTTTGGGTGTGGGACTGTCGGCCCTGGCATTTGCCTTGATTTGGGACTGGGAAGACAGGCGCCACGACTACGAAATGCACCGCCGCATCGATGATATTTCGATCGGCATCGAACGCCAACTCAACTCCGACTTAGACGCAGTTCTCGCCCTCAGCGACTACATGAAAGCCTTTAGCGCCGTCGAGCGTTCCTCTTTTGCGCGGTTTGTCGGCCGTCCCCTATCCGTCCACCCCAGCCTGCAACTCCTGGCTTGGGCCCCCCGCGTCCCCAATTCCGAGCGGGCCAACTACGAAGCCAAAGCCAAAACCGAAACCGACTCCAGCTTCGAGATTACAGAGCGCGGCCCCCGAGGAGAACTGCGCAAGGCTAGCGAGCGTTCCGAATATTTCCCGGCTTTCTACGTCGAACCAACAGCCGGAAACGAGACAGTATTGGGCTTTGACCTCACCTCCCACCCAGAAATCCGCGCCGCGATCGATGTAGCGCGCGATACCGGAGAAATGATTGTCACCAGCTACGCCGGCCTAACTGAGGGCAATTCCACGGAACCGAGTCTTTTGGTAATAGTTCCGATTTACGAAAACAGCACTAAACCGACTACCTTGGAATCCCGCCGCCAACTGCTGCAAGGATTTGTTCTGGGCGTATTTCAAGGCAAAGATATTTTCCAAACCTCTTTAAAAGGACGCAATACCGACTACCTCACCATTTATCTCGCCAGCGAGGCGAAAGACAAGCAAGAAGCACCGCCGCTGTTACCGCCAACGGGCTACCCCGTTCTCAAAAATCAAGCTGCTGACGGCGAAATTCCCCAATTTGCGGTGCTGTTCCAATCCTCCAGCCAACAAGTGTTGACCGCATCGGCGGCTGCGAAACGAGAGCTCTGGTCAAACTGCCCGATTCTAGACGATCCAGGCCCGAAGTATACAGCTTGCCAAAGGCTGCTGAAAATTAGCGGCCAACAGTGGTCTCTGTACGTGTCCGCAACGCCGGAAATTCGCAAGACTCGCAAGCACTGGCGCTCTTGGGGAACTCTGACGATGGGGATGCTGTGGACTTTGCTGCCGGTGACATATATGCTGACAGCTTTGAGCCGCACCGCCCAAATCGAAAAGCTAGCCCGAGAAAGAATTCGCGGGGCCGAACAGTTGCAGACTGCTTACCAACAGTTGGAACTCGAACAAGCTAAATCCGAGCAACTGCTGCTGAATGTTTTGCCGGCGGCGATCGCCCTGCGTTTGAAGGACAACGAACACAATATCGCCGAAAGTTTTGGGGAAGTAACTGTGATGTTTGCCGACATTGTGGGGTTTACAGAGCTTTCGTCGAGAATTTCAGCGACTGCGGTGGTGGAAGTGCTCAACGATATTTTTTCGGCTTTTGACCATTTGGCGGATCGCCACGGTTTGGAGAAAATTAAGACTATTGGTGATGCTTACATGGTTGTGGGCGGTTTACCTACGCCGCGAGAGGATCATGCGGAGGCGGTGGCAAATATGGCGATCGATATGCTGCACGAAATCCGGCTCCTGAGTTTAGAACATTCGGAACCTTTCAGCATTCGGATCGGGATTAGCAGCGGCCCTGTAGTTGCCGGCGTCATCGGCTTAAAAAAGTTTATTTACGACCTTTGGGGCGACACTGTAAATATTGCTTCGCGAATGGAATCCCACGGGATTACCGGCTGCATTCAAGTCACCGCCGAAACCTACGAAATATTAAAGGATAAATACACTTTTCAGAAGCGCGGGGCGATTCAAGTTAAGGGCAAGGGATACATGATTACTTATTTGCTGACTGGCAAAAAAGATGATTAACACCGCCCAAAAGCGGATACAAGGCTGCGATTCCCCGATCGACTAAGACTTTCGATCGCAAAGCTAAGATAGGGTAAGCTTAAGGTATTCTGTCACGCCTGCACCAAAAAAAGGAAAAACCATGACGACGCTGCTAATTCAAACCGAAAGCGTCCCACTGACGGTTAATTTCCCTGCGATCGAATCGATGACTGTTGAACAGTTCTATGAATTATGTCTAGTTAATCGCGATTTGAGAATTGAGCGTACAGCCAGTGGCGAAGTTATCATTATGCCAGCAGCCTTTTCAGATACAGGGAACCGAAACGGTAAGATTGCCCTACAACTTGCGAACTGGACAGAAGAAGATGGCACAGGTGAAGCGTTTGACTCTAGTGCAGGCTTTACCTTACCCAATGGAGCAATCCGCTCCCCCGATGTCTCATGGATTAAACTAGAGCGCTGGAATGCCTTAACTGAAGAACAAAAAGCCTCATTCGCTCCGATTTGTCCAGACTTTGCGATCGAATTGCGGTCTGCTAGTGACACTCTCAAGGGATTGCAAAACAAGATGCAAGAATATATTGACAACGGTGTATCGCTCGGCTTGTCGATCGATCGCAAAAACAGAAAAGTCTACATCTACCGTCCCGATCGCGAACCTGAAATCTTGGATAATCCTGAAACAGTGAGCGCAGATCCAGAGTTACCGGGATTTGTCTTGCGGATGGCAAAAATCTGGTAATTTATATCGTTACATCGGGTGCATCTCATTTTTGCAAATATATTCGTAGGGGTTAACGGCAGTTGACAGAATATCTATATTTACCTATATTTTAAATAGGTAATTCTCGGTAAAGCAGTGGACAGA
>NZ_JAUBVK010000079.1:0-1312 GCF_036705795.1 Microcoleus sp. ARI1-B5 | reverse complement strand
TAGGACTTACGCATTGACAAATCAGCCCAAATATGCGTCAATTGCTAAAATTACGGGATTTTTTTGTCAGAGCCAGTTTTTGCCATCACAAACAATTGCAAAAAGCCCTTAAATGCAGAGTTTTTGCTAGTCAATTAATAGGGAACTTAACGGTTAGTTAATGTTCAGCTTTTCGACCTACTTTTTGATCGAGGTAATGGAGAATGAAATCACGGGCTATTTCTAGAGATAAATTTCTTTGAATTTCATACCAATTATCAATCAATGCCTCTGCCCTCATCAATTCTAATTGGACAAAAGCCCGAATTGAACAGAAGAAATGGGTGATAATAGCCGGAGAACTTCTCACCATGAATTTTTTAATCCCACAAAGTTGTTTGATGGCTCTGTGGTAACATTCAATTCCCCAATGTATTGAATGTGTGGTCAGAAAATCACTTCGAGTTATAACTTCAGTCTCCTTTATCTCAGGCAAAAACATGATATAGTATCTCTCTGTGTCGTTTTTGAACTTCTTCTGAAATACTTTCACTTGCCCAATTTTTTTGAGATGAACAACTTGCCCTTCTGGGGGAATATCGAGATTTTTTACAGCCGTGTATGTCCCTGGAATCATAGCCACTCGGCGGTTTTTGGCTATCCCCATCATAAAACCTAGTTTTTGGTTTCTCAAAAAATTTAAGTTTTCTTTACTGGAATACCAACTATCTCCTGTCACCATCTGTGGCTGTAATCCCCACAATAACACTTCCGCTAGCATTTCCCGAAAATAATCATTTTTGGTTTTTCCATCCGGTTTGTTATATATCCGATAATTGACGGGTACAGACTTACTATTGCTGTCGGTGTAATACAATGTAATCAGATTAATTCCTTTCACCGTCCGGTGCTGATTCCCTGACCAAAAATATCCAATATATTCAGTTAAATTGGGGTAACATTAAGGCTTTTCAATAACTGTGTCATCTGCACTTAATGTCCCACCTATTAACTCAATATGTGGTTTGAGTTCATTAAATAAATCCTTTGGTTCATATCTTTCCCTTAACAAAAAACGGTTAATACTATCGTGAGATAGTCCATCTAAAATCTTGGATAGCCGACAGCAACCTGAATATTTAGACTCAGCTAAAAGAAAATATGTGTACTTGGACAGGTCACAAAGTGCGGTGGATGGCTTAGTTCTGGTTCTAATATTTTTTCTCTCCCGATCGCTTGAGCAATTTTACCTAATGCTGTTTGTTTTGGGAATTGAATTCACCTCTGTTCCAGATATACACAATAGAGTTATTTTGTCAATGCGTAAGTCCTA
>NZ_JAUBVK010000051.1:0-38891 GCF_036705795.1 Microcoleus sp. ARI1-B5 | reverse complement strand
ATTCCCAATCTAAATATTAACACATGACCTAAATATTATAAATTATAAAATTTTACGAATCATTTAGGATTGCTATACCAACATCCACAAACTCAGAGTCCAGCAAAACATCGCTCGCATCTGTATCAACGACTGACAAATCAGAACCAAACAAAACATCACCTGCAACATCATTAACATCTGACAATTCTGAAGCCGATAAAATCTTACCCGCACCTGTATCAAACTCCGATTTAATTGAAGCTAATAAAACCTTACCCGCAACTGCGACTTTATCAACGACTGATAAATCAGAATCCACTACAACTTCACCTGCAATTACATCAACGAGTGACAATTCAAAAGCAAATACAACATCATCCGCAACTGCGTCAACGATTGACAAGTCTGAAGCCGATAAAACATCACCTGCAACTGTATTAAAAACTGACAAATCTGAAGCAAATCAACCATTACCCGCAACTGCATCAACCGCTGAAAATGCAGAACCGAATAAAACATCACCCGCAACTGTAATAAACACCGATAAATCTTCAGCTAACAAGCCATCACCTACGATTACATCAACGACCGATCAAATAGAGTCAAATAAAACCTTACCCGCACCAGATCCAACATCAACGATTGATAAAATAGAACCCAACACAACATCACCTGCAACGGCATCAACGATTGATAAAATAGAACCCAACACAACATCACCCGCAAATGCCTCAACAACCGATAATGTAGAATCAAACAAAACCTCACCTACCGAAACCTCCACCGCCAATAACCTAGATACCGCCACTAAGAAAGAACCCGATAAAGCCTCAACCCCTTCAAGCAGCATTAACTTTGACTCAAACGCATTTAGTGTCGATGAAAAAGGAATAATCGGCATAGAATTCACATCGGATGGCGGCTCGTATGCGGGACAGCTAGCAATCGTCAGCCTGCGAGGAATGGAGAAATTCGTTCTTGGTTCCCTTGCCTTCATTTCTGAAGCAGCCAGCAGAGCTTTAAGCAACTCGAAAAAGGGCTACATCGCAATAAATGACGATTTAGAAGGAGCATATTACACCGACGCTAACAGCTCAGAAAACGTCAACTCAGGACAATACCTCGGCACAAAAACATTTGCCATGACCCCTGGAGACAAATTCTTCTTCATGCTAGTCCCCAACGGCACCGTACAGCAAGTATACGACAACCCCGCAATCGGCGGCGACAAAAAACCCCTATTTTCCATAGCTACAGACAATCCCAGCGACGGCGCCCAAATCGGTCAAATTGCCGACATTACAGGTGACGGCAAACTCTTCGTCATGGAAGACATGGGAGTAAATGAAGGCAGCGATTTGGATTACAACGATATCATATTTAAAATAACAGGCGCCACGTCAAAAGTCGCGGCGCTAAGTCAATTTATTGATGAGGAACGCCAAAAAAGCTACGAGAAATTCGTTGAAGAATTAATAAATTATGCTCCAACAGAATCGCCGAAAACAGACTCAATAATTGCTGAATCCACCAGCCAATCACCGCCGAAAAATGACTCAATAGCTGAATCTGACACCACAAAATCGCCCCAAAGAGAACTAACAACAACTGTAGAACGAAACCAACCAAATCCAGAACCAACAGTTGACAGTCAAGAGAGCAAATCGCCAAAAATAGAACCAACAACGACCTCCGGTGCGGGCCAATCAAATCCAGAACCAACAGTTGATAATTCCCAGACTTCGGAATTGCCGCCAACAGCAGCAACAGTCGATACTTCTGTTAGCCCCAATATTTCCTCGAAGGATAGCACTACAAATCATAAATCCCCAACAGTTGCACTTGACGAAGCAACCAACCAAAACGAACCATCCAAAACTGCTGTTGCTTCTTATGAATTAGAGTCAGAAAAATCATCCCCAACAGTTGCAGTTGACGAACAAATCCACCCTGAATCACCATCTAAAACTGCTGTAAATTCAGAGGAATTAACATCAGAGCAATCGTCGCAAAAACCCGCGACTGTTCCCACAAGCAACTCAAATAGCGAACCGGAGGTAAGCGCTCAACCTTTAACTGTTCCAACGAACGCCAAGGTCGAAATTGACGCATCCCAAATCAAACCTGCTGCTGCAATACCGACAACCGCAGCAAGCGAAACTACCCCAGTTCCGACAACCGCAGCAGCAAGAGAAATTACCGAAGTTTCGACCGCAGAAGCATTAAAAATCACTGAAGTTCCGACAACCGCAACAGCAGTAGAAATTACCGAAATTCCAACAACCGCAGCAGCAGAAATTACCGAATTTCCGGCAACGACAACAGCAACTACCACAGCAGTGAGAACTGGAGAATCTTCTACAATTAAGGTGGATTTTAATTTAGTAGAACAACCGCCACAACCAACAGAAACGCCAGTTCCCAGTCGAGTAGAACAACCGCCACAACCAACAGAATTGCTGGCTGACAATTTGAGCGAACAATTGCCAAGCAGCAACACAGAATTGCCCGCTGCAACCGCTGCCGAACAATTGCCCTCAGCAACAGACTCTCACGATGCCACCTCTGTCGCCGATACGCTTAAAAACATCGCTACCACCTTCACAGCAGAATTTGAAACAGACAGCGATTCATTATTTGTTCCCCCACCCTCCCCCACTCCAAGCAATTCACTGCTGTTGCCAAAACCCGCAGTCTTGGCAAGCGATTTACTACTGCCATTACCCACAGAAGAACCTACTCAAATTGTCGAAAGAGAAGCCGAAAATCAAAGTGCTAACGCGCAGCCAACCGCCAACGGGCGACTCAATTCCAACCCTTCAACTTTTCTCTCAATCGCAGCATCCGCCAACTCGCAAACACCGGGCACGTTCGCCGTCGGTACGACAGGATTAGTCAAATTCGACTATACGTTTGACGGCGGCTACTATCAGGGCGAACTTGCCATTTTCAGCCTGACAGGAATGGAATCGCTTGCGCCAGGAAGTCCAGAATTCATCGCCGAAGCTGCCAGAAGAGTTCTAACTAATTCAACCGAAGGACACATCGTCATCCGCGATAGTACAGAAGGAGCAAAATTCACCGGTTCGATGCCGGGAGAAGGCAATTTCGGTGCAGGAGAATATCAGGGTATCAAAACCTTCAACATGACACCTGGAGATACCTTTGCCGTCATGTTAGTACCCAGCGGTACGGTGCAGTCATCGGTTCAATACTCGTGGTTGTGGGATTTATTTCCCGAACTGCGTCCCTTATTCAGTATTGCGAATGCCAATCCCAACAATACATCTTACGTGTTGCCGATCGCCGATGCAACGGGAACGGGCAACACCTTCGCCCTGGAAGATATGTCATCCGCCAACTCGGACGGCGATTACAATGACTTTATCTTCACAGTAGTTGGGGCCACCGGGAACGCACCGCCGCTTTCATCCGTCATCAATCCTGCTAAAGAATGGCGCAATACTCCGCTAGGAGAACAACTGATAGAATACGCCAACAGTTTGGTAGAGCCAACTGAACCGAACCCCGATACAATTTGGTTGGTAGAAGGAACGACATTTGCCAACACTTACTCGCACACCTTAACCGTCCCAGCATCCCCTTCAACCCTCGATATTGGCATTGTCGGACTCAATTTCGACACCTCGGATACCAATCCCAAATCGATTAACGACGCCTTTGAAATATCGTTAGTGGATGGGACTGGGAAATCCTTAACCGGCACCATTGCCAGCGGCAAGAACGCCGACTTTAACATTACTGAAGGTCTGCCGCCCCAACTAGCACCGGGCGTCACCTTCAACGGTTCTAAAATCAGCATAGACTTGTCGCAAATCGCGCCCGGAACCGCCGCCACCCTGCAAGTGCGATTGGTCAACAACGACAGCGACGCGGCCACCAAAGTCGGCATCACCTCCATTGCCGTGCAACCGGGCGCTGCGCCGCCGCCAACACCGACAACGCCCGCAGGAACGGTTCCCGACAGCACCCCGATCGACTTCGCTGCTTTGAGGGATGTTTCCGGGGGCGTGGAAACCGAGTACGGGCAGACATCGTTCAACTCTACAACCAAAGTTCTGCACGCCGATTTAGCGTTAAAAAATATCGGGCAATACCCGCTGCGCGACAGGTTGTTGGTGGGAGTAACTAACATTAGCGACCCGACGGTTAGATTGTTAGATGCTGCGGGAATTACGCCGGAAGGAATCGTTTATTACGATTTTACTTCGCTCGTAGGGGACGGTCTGCTAGCACCGGGAGAAACAACGCGAACCGATACGTTAAAATTCTACAATCCTGCGGGAGTTCGATTCAGTTACGATTTAGTATTTTTGGGCGAATTGAACCAGCAGCCGAAGTTTTCGGGAACTCCAGATACGGAAGTAGTAATTGGAAAACCTTACGTTTTTACCGCTGCTGCTGTTGACCCGGATGGAGATGCGATCGTCTATTCGCTGTTAGAAAAACCGAACGGGATGCAGATAGATCCCGCAACCGGAAGGATTGCTTGGAATCCGACGGCTGTGGATGTTATTGGCAACCATTCGGTGACAGTGCAAGCGTCCGACGGGAACGGAGGGATTGCCCAACTTACTTACACTTTGTCGGCCCTCAACCAGCCGCCGAACCGGCCGCCGGTATTTACATCGACGCCGGTAGTCGATGCTTGGATAGATAAACCCTACCGCTACGACGGCTTTGCCAGCGACCCCGACAGCGATACGGTCAATTACAGCCTGATTCTGGGCCCGGAGGGCATGACAGTTAACCCCCAAACGGGACTCGTAGAATGGACGCCGCCGGCCGTACTCGTGCTGGGAGATACGGTACTGGGCAAAATCAGCCTGCCCGGCGAGAGCGACTTCTTCACCTTCAGCGGCACAGCCGGACAGCGCATTTACATCGACCCGCTGCAATACAGCGGTTCTGCCGGAAATTGGAAATTCGATATTATCAGCCCCAGCGGTCAGAATGTATCGACCGGGGACTTAAACAGCAACAGAATCCTCAACCTGACAGAAACCGGCAATTACCGCCTCGTAACGTCAACCAACGGCGACGCTACCGGCAGCTACGGCTTCAGCGTTATCGACCTGGGTCTGATACCGGCCGTTCCCTTCGATACAACCATCAAAGGCACTCTAAGTCCCGGTTCGGAAGACGACCTATTTCGCTTCACCGGCAGCAAGGGTCAAAAGCTGTTCTTCGACAACAAAACCAACACCGGCGGCTTCGACTGGGTACTCTACTCGGCCGACAACAAACCAATCCCGTCTCGCATTTCGGGACCGGATATGGAACTGAAGTTGCCCTCGGACGGCGAGTACGTACTCGCGCTGCGCGGCAACTCCAGCTTTACCAGCACCGGCGATTACTCGTTTGAAATTATCACGCCCGACGACATTACAGTACCCATCGTCCCCGGCAGCAACGCCGCACCCAACAGCATTTACGGCCTCCTCAAAGAAAAAGGCGAAACAGATTACTACACCTTTACGGGAGAGCCGGGACAGCGCATTTATTTCGATCGGCTGTTCTACAATATCCCGAACCCCTTATGGTGGTTGGGAGAGAACTCAGCGAAACTGATCGCCCCCAGCGGTGCCTCCCTGGGGATTCGCAATCTCCAGTACGCTGACGATGGAGAGCCAATTACCTTAAAGGAAAGTGGCACTTACCGCATAGAAATTGACGCCGCAACAGAAAATACTGGCACTTACAGTTTCAGCATTCTCGACTTAGCTCTGGCAACGCCCATCTTGCCAGATACCAACATCAGCAACACCCTCACGAACGGTCAGGAAACACATTTGTATAAGTTTACAGGTGAGAAAAACCAGCGCCTCTTTTTTGATACGCCGGGCGGAACTGCAAATACAAACTGGACTCTCTACGATTCTGGGAATAACTTGGTTCCTAGCGGTCATGCTTCCCAAAACGACGACATGGAAGTGGTGCTGCCGAACTCCGGCATTTACACGCTGGCAATCAGGGGCAACAATAACAACACTCCGGTTAACTACTCGTTCAAAGTAATTACTCCCGACGTGCAATCCGGGACGCTGGCATTTAACGTCCCAGTTTCGAGTTCCATCGGCGAAAAAGGCGAGCAGGACGTTTACACCTTTACCGGCACCAAAGGACAGCGGGTGTTCCTCGATACTCTCATGGAGACGCCAAACAACAGGGCTACTTTAGTTAGCCCCAGCGGCACCAAAGTCATCGACGGCTACAGCTCTCTGTTGTACGCGGACGGATCTTGGCGGAATCCCGTCAGTCTGCCGGAGTCAGGAACCTACTCGCTGACAGTAGACGGTTCGGGAGAATCGACCGACAGCTACAGTTTCCGACTGATAGATATCAACGCCGCGCCAGTCTTGCAAAAAGATGCCCCAAGCCCGACCTCCGGTACGCTGAATCCTGGGAGCGCGATACAGTTCTATAAATTTACAGGAGCCAAAGGCGATCGCGTTTACTTCGACAGCCAAGAAAACTCCCCCAACACCAATTGGCACCTCTACAACTCCAACAATGACGAACTCAGTGAAGTAGCACTTGCAAACGATTTTGAACAGGTCTTGCCGGGAGACGGTACTTACTACCTGATGCTGAGGTCCGAAAACAGCGCGCCCGTCAACTACAAAATTCAGCTAGTTACCACGACCTCGCCTCCTACTTCGCTGAGCCTAAATGCTCTAATTCAAGGCAATATCGCTAAGCTAGGGGAACAAGATGTCTACACCTTTACAGGCGCTGTCGGTCAAACGCTGTACTTCGACCCCCGCACCGGCAACAGCAATATCACCGTTAAAATCGAGAGTCCCAGCGGTAAAGAGGTTCTCAACAACGCCAACACGGGCGCAGACCGCCCGCCCTTCACCCTTACCGAACCGGGCACTTACAAAGTGACCGTTGACGGCAATACCAATACTATTGGGGATTACAGCTTCATTCTCTCTGATGCAGCACCGCTCCTGCCGTTGGGAAGCCCCCTCAGCGGCAGCCTGGGTGCAAAAGAAACCGTCAATTACAAAATTAACGGCACGGCAGGGCAGCAATTGAACTTCGACAGTCTGAGCGGGGGTTCCGGCGGGGAGTGGGTGCTGTACGCTCCTACAAACCTGCTGAACCCTGACTACTACTACGAAAACAACTATGTCGGCGGGGCATCCCTCAGCAGCGACTTCACGAAGACGTTGCCCGCTGACGGCACTTACATCCTGGCGCTGCGGAATCCAACAGCCAGTCCGGTCAGCTATAACGTTCAAGCCAACAGCACCCAGCCACCGCCAACAACCAACAGCGGGTTGTCCGTGGCGTACAACGGCATGCTGTCAGCACCGGGAGAAGTGGATGAGTACTCCTTCACGGCCGCATCCGGGACGCTAATTTATTTTGACGGTCAAAGCAACGACTCGACAAAGCGAGTTAAACTTTTAAATCCAAATAACAATACTGAGGTCTTCAGCAACTTCGACAGCGGGAGTGACTACGGTGCTTATCAACTAACGCAAACAGGTCCCTACAAGCTGCAAGTTTACGGTTCCCCTGCCACTACCACGGGCAATTACAGCTTCCAATTGGTTGACCTCAAAGCATCGCCAACGCTCGCCTTGAATGCCCCCATCAATGTATCTTTAAATCCTCGGGAAACGAAAGCATATAAATTCACGGGGACAGCAGGCCAAAAAGTTTGGTTGGATGGTTTATATGCGACTAATTCCAACGTTACTGCAAAACTGTTAAATTCGAGCGGGCGGGAAATTGCTTCTCGTTATTATAATTTGGAAGGCGATATTGAATTGCAGACTTTACAAGCTGACGGCGAATACTATTTGGTGCTGCAATCGGGCAATACTTCAACAACAACAGCCAACTTCCGACTGCTTGACAATGCGGGCGCAACAACTTTAACCAGCTTGGATAATAGACCTGTATCCGGCAACTTCGGTCCGAGCAAGCAAGAAACTGTTTTGTACAAGTTTCAAGGTCTAGAAAACCAAACCCTCTATTTCGATCGGACTGATGGGGATTACTACAACCCCTACTATATCTACAGTCCCGACGGAAATCTATTTTTCTCTAACAGCCTGAGCTACGATGGCGAACCTAAAAAACTGCCGAGTTCCGGCGAGTACCTGTTAGCTTTTGTTGGTAGGAACAACACCAATAACAATTACGGAGTGCGGATCGTCACTCCGACAGATGCTGCATTTCCCTTAACGATCGGCAATACCGTGAATGGGGAAATTGCCAAAGCCGGCCAGCAAAATACTTATACTTTTGCGGGTACGGAAGGTCAGCGTTTGTGGTTCGACAGCCTCGCTGCTGCGGGCAATATTTACGGTACTTTGTACAGTCCCACAAACACTGTAATCTGGAACAGTCAAAGTTTGGGAAGCGATCTCGAACCCGCTGCTCTTACTACTCTTAAAGAAACGGGTAATTACCGCTTTGTAGTAGATGGTTATGGTGACGCTACCGGCAACTACAGCTTCCGCATTCTCGATTTAGCGGCTGCCGCACAAACCACCACTTTAGATGTAAATATTACTGGCAATTTTGGCACGAGCAAGCGCGACGCGATCGTGTATAAATTTACAGGAGCAGAGGGTCAATACGTCTATTTCGATCGCATTGATGGAGGCGGGTCGAACTACTCTGTCTACAGTCCCGACGGGCAGCGCTTTTTCTATCAGAATTTGTCTTATGACCCTCCCTATCCTTACTCCTACGATTATGGCGTTGAACCGACAAAGCTGCCGAGTTCGGGCGAGTACACTCTTGTTTTTAACGGGACCGAGCAACTGAATAACAATTATACCATGCGGATGGTAACGCCCGATCTCGTCACCCAACCTCACTTCATTGGAGATACAATAACAGGCACGATTGGGGAACCTGGAGAACAAGATACCTACACTTTTACGGGTACTCCCGGTCAAAAATTGTGGTTGGATAGCTTGCTGGCGAGCAGCAACATTAGCGCTTACTTGTATTCGCCAACAGGCAAACTTCTGTTGAACGGTCACAATGTTGGCGACGATACAAATTCCTCAGATTTATTGACTTTAACTGAGGCTGGAACTTACACCTTAAAAGTAGACGGTTCCTACGATTATACGGGCGCTTACCAATTCCGCTTCCTCGACTCGGCAGCGGCAACTGTTACTTCTTTAGACACCCCTATTACGGGGAATTTCGGCACTTTCAAGCGGGAAGCAATTGCCTATCGGTTTAACGGCACTCAAGGTCAGCCTCTTTATTTTGATTCTACGGTTGGCGATGCTGCTAACAATTATTTCCTCTACGACCCCTACGGAAAGCAGATTTTTGATTACGGGGGTTTGAGTTCTGACAATGAGAAAACAGCGCTGCCGAGTTCTGGCGAATACACTCTAATTTTGTCGGGCAAAAACGCTAGCAATAACAACTACAACCTGCGGATAGTAACGCCGGATATCGTTACCGCACCTTACAAGGTGGGCGATACTGTTAGCGGTACGATCGGCGAAGCAGGAGAACAGGATATCTATGCTTTTACTGGCACTATCGGTCAAAAACTGTGGTTTGACAGCTTGGAAAATTCCCCAGCAAACCTGACATTAAAGTTGGTAGATCCGGATGGGGAAATAATTTTCGGCGACTGGTATAACGGTCAATATGCCTACTCAGATCGAGAACCTGTCGTTCTTAAAAAACAAGGCAATTACAAACTGATTGTAGATAGCTCCGGCGATCGAGCGGGCGATACCTACAGTTTCCGCTTGCTCGATTTGGCGGCCGGCGAAACTTTGAGTTTGGATTCTCCTATTTCAGGCAATTTCGGCAGCAGCAAGCGCGAAGCTAAAACCTACAAGTTTCAAGGTGCATCAGGCAGCTACCTGTACTTCGATATGACTGCCGGAGATCCGTACAATTACTACTACCTTTACGACCCATACGGCAAGCAATTGACCTATAAAGGCTTGGCTTCGGACGACGAAAGAGCTTTGCCCGTTACTGGCGAATACTCGTTAGTTTTAGCCGGTCAGGACAGACCTAATAACAACTACGAGTTTAAAGTTGTCAGATCCGAGCCAACTACAGTGCCTCTAACTCTCGGTCAAACTGTCAGTAAAAGCATCGACAAAGCCGGTGAAAAAGACACCTATACTTTTGAAGGAAAGCTCGGACAAAAGTTGTTCTTTGACGGTATAACGGGGAACAACAATTTGTCGGTGAAGCTTTACGATCCTTTTGGCAACCCAGTTACGGGTATGTCGAGCTATCCGAACTCTGTTTATCCCACTGATAGTGTTAGTGCGAACGCTAACTGGCTGCCGCAACCTTTGACTGCCAGCGGAACTTACCGCTTAGTAGTTGATGCCGCCGACAATAACGCGGGCAATTACAGTTTCAAATTGAGCGATTTGGCCGAAGTTACTCCCCTGAATTTGACCGCGCCCAATACCGGCACGGCACCAACGGGAGAAGTTGATTTGTATCGAATTAACGGCCGTCAGGGTCAAGTATTAAACTTCGATTTAAGTGCTGCTGCGTGGACTAACGGCGGAAATTGGGCGCTCTACGGACCCGATGGCAAAGCAATAGTTTCCCCGCCTCTTAACTCGCCCGACTTTAAGGTAACGCTGCCTGCTGCGGGTTTGTACGCCCTAGCCGTTACCGGAAACAACACTTCACCTGTCAGCTACAGTTTTAACGCGACTGACAGCACGCCGGCACCGACTGCCAGCACCGGGCTCAATTCTGCAATCAACGGCACGCTGGCTGCTGGCGGCACCAACAACCACAAGTTTACTGCGAAGGCCGGCACTCAAATCTTCTTTGACAGCATCAACAACAGCACCACCACCAACAACTGGCAAATCAGGGCGAGGTTGATAGCCCCCGACGGCACCACCAGAGTATTTAACGACCAAGATACCAGCGCGAATTCGGCTCCCCTGACACTCCCGCAAACGGGGGAATACACCGTGCAAATCTCCGGCTCCTATCCCTCCTCGAACGGCAATTACCAATTCCGCATCGCTGAGTTGCCCAACAGTCTCCGAAGTTCGGCAGTCAATTACTTGGCCACCGGCACCGTCGAATCGGTAACGACCAACGGAACGCAGGCTAAAGTTTATACTTTTGAAGGCGTGGAAGGCTTGCGAGTGGCTTTCAACGGTATGGCGGGAAGTAATGTCTCTGCAACTTTATACGACCCGACTGGGAAAGCAGTTTTTACTAGATCCAACTTCCAGGATACCGAACCGCTGACTATGACTCAGAACGGTTTGTACCAACTGGTAATCGAAGGCCAGCAAGCAACCGACCAAAACTACTCGTTCCAACTCCTAGAATTGTCCTCCGCTGCTTCCATGCCGTTCAACTTGCCAGTGACCGGTACTTTGTCAGACGGGCGACAAAGCAAATTCTACAAGTTTGAGGGCAATCAGGGCGATCGCTTGTTCGTCGATTCTCTTATCGGTAATTATTCAAATTACTGGAAGGTAATCGGTCCTGACAACAAGCAGGTTACTTATAATTGGCTCGGCAGTGATTTGGAAGTGGAACTGCCAGCCACGGGAGAGTACGCTCTGTTAATAGAGGGCGGGAATTCGAGCGCTCCGGTCAATTACCAGTTCCGAGCTCTGCGCTACGAGAAAACCGCAGCCGATATCGTGACTCCGGGAACGGGGGAAACGGGCAGCAATGCTCTTGGTTCGACCGGTTTGTATCCCGTGAAGCTGGAAGCGTCAGACGGTCAAGGCGGCAAGGATATCCAAGAATACAGCCTGAGGGTGTGGCCCGACCCGACCAACAGCAATCCGGTTATCGTCAGCTCCCCGGTGGTGCGCTTCGGACTCGACGATAAAATTTACCGCTATCAGTTAGCTGCGGTTGACCCGGACGGCGACCGGCTCAAATACCGCTTGGTTGACGGTCCGCTGGGAGCATTGATTGACGGCGATAGCGGAGAATTGCTGTGGTTCCCGGAAAATGTTGCGCCCGGAAGCAAAGCTGACTTTACCGTGGAGGTGGCAGACCCGCGCGGCGGTAAGGGCTTGCAAACTTTCCGCGTCGATGCTTACGGTGCTGTGGGTAAAATTCAGGGAGCCGTGTTCGACGATTTAAACGGCAACGGTTTCCGCGATTCTAAATTAGTTAAAGGCAACAATCCGGCGATCGTAGTGGCGATCGATGTTTCTGGCAGTACCGCCGCTCCGTTTGATGGTCCGGCTGGGGTAGATGACGTTCTCAAAGCTCAAGTCGCCGCTACCCTGACTCTCGTCGATACATTAATAGCTCAAGGTTTGGGAACTCGGGTGAATATCGGGTTAATTCCACACCAAATTACCGCTCTGATTCAAGATATGGACCCCGCAACGCCTGGGGTTCAGCCCTACACGACGCCGCTGGCCGATAAAAACAGCAACGGCATCCCCGATATCCGGGAAATCCTGGCAAGCAGCACTTACACCACCCCCAACGGTAACAATAACTTTACCAATGCCGTCGCCGCGATCGACCTTCTTGTTCCTTTGATGCCGGGAGATAAGAATGTTATCTTCATGTCCGACGGCTACGGCGCTCTCGATGCCACAGTCTCCGCGAACGTCAGGGCCGACCTCCAAGCTAAGGGAATCGGCTTGACAGCTTTCGGTATCGGCAAATATTCGACCCTGGATACCATCAAAAAACTCGACCCAGAGGCGGTAATCCTGAGCGATATAGACCAGTTAAGCAGCGTTTTCGGCGGTTTTTACCCCCGCTACACTCTAGAGCCTTTGATGGAAAACGTGCCGGTCTATCTGGACCTCAACAACAACGGCACGCTAGACCCCAACGAACCGAAACAGTTGACCGCACAAAACGATTCTCCTTCAAGTTTGGGCGCGACCAACTATCACTTTACCTTTGACAATTTGGTGCCGGGTACTTACCCCGTGCGTGCCGTCGCCCCCAGCGGCTACGCGCAAACGGTTCCTACCGCGCCGGCATTTACAGATGCAGTCACCGCAGCCGGACAAACTTTTACCCACCTGTTCGGCGTTCACAAAGCTACCGAACCGCCAAACTCCGACCCCACTTTCTTGACTCTAGCGCCTCCATTCCAGCTAAAAGCTGGAGAGCCCCTAGTTTACAGGGCTTTAGCCTCCGACCCCGATGCCGACGAGGTTACTTACAGCTTGGTTCTCAACCCGACTGGAATGAGCGTTGACCCGCAAAACGGTACAGTCGTTTGGACTCCGACGGCAGCCCAGGTAGAAGACTATTATAAAGAACTGCGGGCGACGCGCGATCGCTTGATTGCTTTCGGTCGTCCAGAGGCGGCACCGACAGAGGTGAAGTTCAACGTCGTCCTGCGGGCGAATGACGGCAAGGGCGGTCAAGCTTTGCAGTACGTCGAAGTAAAATTGGTGCCGCCCAACAATCCCCCGCTGTTTTCGGACGCCGCGCCCTCCAACCTGCAACCTCAAGTCGGCAAGCGGTTCGAGTACCGCGCCTCCGCTATCGATGCCGACGGCGACCCCATTACTTACTCGCTTTTAGGCGGGCCCAGCGGCGTTACAGTCAACCCGACAACCGGATTGGTAACTTGGACGCCGACAGCCGGACAATTGGGAGTAACTTCTTTCACCGTTAAAGCTAGCGACGGCAAGGGCGGGGAATCGAAACTGGAGATACCGCTGCGAACCATCGAGGCAATTCCCAACCGCCCCCCCTCCATTAGTTCTGACCCCCGCACCACAGCCCGCACCGGCAGCGGTTATTTCTACAAACTCGCTGCAACCGACCCCGACGGCAACCCGATAACCTTTACTTTGGTTGGAAAGCCGGTGGGGATGAGTGTTGATGCGTCCGGTTTGGTGTCCTGGATTCCGACGGCCGCCCAAACAGGCCCGCAAACAGTTTCTGTATCTGCTAGCGACGGTTTCGGGGGAACCGACACTCAATCTTGGACTATTAACGTCTCGAATTCCACCGCCAACCGCCTGCCCTCCATCACGTCAGTACCCGACACCGTTACCAACTTAGAGAAAGTTTACCGCTACGGGCTAGCGGGAAGCGACCCCGATGGCGATTACTTGCTGTGGAGTCTTGACAGCGCACCCAAGGGTATGGTAATCGACGCGAAAACAGGGGGGTTGAGTTGGCAGCCGACTCCCGACCAAATTGGGGAACATACCGTTGCGGTAAGGGTAACTGACGCCCTCGGTTCTTATACCGGCCAAGAATATACTTTAAAGGTAACGGGGATTAACACGCCACCGGCAATTGTATCCATTCCGGTTACGGTGGCTGGAGTTGGCGGTACTTACAAATATCAGGTATTGGGAACTGACCCGGAAAACGATACCCTGCGCTACAGTTTGGGAACTAAACCGGAGGGCATGAAGATTGATGCCCGCACTGGTTTAATCGAATGGACTCCGGGTACTGCTGGTGTGGGTTCTCACATAGTTGAGGTTTTGGCAACCGACGCCCAAGGAGGGGTGGGGAATCAGAAGTTTGCAGTTTCCGTGGGAACGGCTGCTGTCAACCAGGCCCCAACAGTAGTTTCGACTCCGCTATTCGCCGCATCTTTGGGTTCTCAATACAGCTATCAGGTACAAGCAATCGACCCCGAAGGGGGCAGTTTGACCTATCAGTTGCTGCAAGCGCCAACGGGGATGGCGATAAATCCGACAACTGGATTGCTGACTTGGAACAACCCGACTGCGGGCAACCATACTGTTGTTGTCGGGGCTGCTGATGCTGGCGGTTTGGGGGCAGCCCAAGGGTTTACTTTAACTGCGAGGGCGAACACCGCGCCTGCGGTTCCTACCGTACCCGCGCAGCAATCGGTGGCTGCTGGCGCTACTTACCGTTACGATTTGAAGGCGGCTGATGCTGAGGGAGATTTGCTTTCTTATTCCTTAGTTCAAGCGCCTGCGGGCATGAGTGTTGATGAATTCGGGCGCGTTAGTTGGACGCCCAAAGCAACTGATGTCGGTACGACTCAACCGGTACAAGTTGCGATTGCCGATACGTTTGGCAAGACTGTTACTGTTTCCTACAATCTCAGCGTCGTCGCCGATACTGTCGCGCCGAAAGTCAATTTAATTGCTAGCAGCAATACAGGTAATGTTGGGGATTCTGTCACGTTTACTGTCAATGCTGTCGATAACGTTAAAGTCGAGTCTTTGGGCCTGACAATTAACGGCACTCCGGTTGTCATAGACGCGCAGGGCAAAGCAACTGTCAAGTTGAATAATTCAACTCCAATCACCGCAGTTGCGACGGCAAAAGATAGTGCTGGGAATGTAGGGAATGCTACTCAAAGTGTCAGCGCGATTGACCCCACTGATGTCAATGCGCCAACCATCAATATCAGTTTAGAATCTGATGTTGATGTTTCTGCACCTCTGGTAATTCGAGGTACGATAACTGACAGCAATTTGGCTTACTATACATTGGAAGTTGCTCCAGTTGGTGGCGGGCAAATTCCGGGCGGTGGCGGAGGATTTAAGGAGGTTTATCGCGGAACTACTGCTGTCAGCAACGGAACGGTTGCGACTTTTGACCCGACTGTTTTGGCTAACGGCGCTTACGTTCTGAAGTTCACTGCTTTCGACGCTAACGGTAACGGTTCGACTACTGAAAGAACGGTGAATGTTGCTGGCGATTTGAAGTTGGGCAATTTCCGGTTATCTTTTACCGATTTGTCAGTTCCGGTTGCGGGAATTCCGATTAACGTGACTCGAACTTACGATTCGTTAAATGCCAATTCAACGGATGATTTCGGCTACGGCTGGCGGATGGAGTTCCGGGATACGGATTTGAAAACATCCTTAAAACCTGACCCAACTTATGAGGAGTTGGGGATAAATACGGTGCCGTTTGACAGCAAGACTAAGGTATTCATTACTTTACCGGGGGGTAAGCGGGAAACCTTTACTTTTAAGCCGACTTCACACCATCTAAATCAGTATTTAGGGGCTGCTGGGCCGGGCGCTGCAATGTACAAACCTGCTTTTGAGTCAGGGAAGGGTTCCACGATGACTTTGACGGTTAAGGATGCGAATTTGGTCAGGAATGATTACGGCGAGTATTACGGAGTCAACGGGCAGCCTTTCAATCCCGAAAATCCTGCTTTTGGTAGCATTTATATTCTGACTACCAAAGAGGGGTTGGTTTACTCCATTGATGCTAAGTCTGGGGATTTGCTGACTGCTACTGATGCTAACGGGAACAAGCTGACTTTTTCGGATGCGGGGATTGCGAGTTCGAGTGGGAAATCGGTGACTTTTGAGAGGGATTCTCAGGGCAGGATTGTTAGTGTTGTTGACCCGGATGGGAAGAAGGTTAAGTATGAGTATGATGCTAAAGGGGATTTGATTGCTGTTAAGGATAGGGAGGATAATCGGACTCAGTTTAAGTACGAATATGCAGATAGACCGCACTTTTTAACTGAGGTGATTGACCCGTTGGGACGGAGTGGAGTGAAGACCCAGTACGATGAGAAAGGTCGCCTCAAACAGATGCTTGATGCCAACGGTTCGGCTGTGGAGTTGGTTTACGATCCGAATAATTCGCTTCAGAAGGTTAAGGATGTTTTTGGTAAGGAAACGACTTACGTTTATGACAGTCGGGGAAATATTTTAACTGAAATAGACCCGTTAGGTCAGCGGATTGACAGGAGTTATGATGCGGATAATAATGTTTTGACTGAAACTGTAATTACTAGCGAGTTAAATGCTGCTGGTAATCCGGTAGAGGTGAAGTCGAAGACAGAGTGGACTTACGACGCGAAAGGAAATAAGTTAACAGAGAAAGATGCTTTAGGTAATGTTTCTCGGTGGACTTATAACAGTCGGGGACAGGTTTTGACTGAAACCGACGCACAAGGGAATACTGCGACTTATACTTATTCTCCGAGTGGTAATTTGCTGTCAACGTCTGATGCGAAGGGGAACGTTACTAAGTTCAGTTACGATATGAGGGGAAATCTTCTCACCCTCACTGACGCAGCTAACAAAGTTACTAAGTTTACCTACGATGGTTCGGGAAATGTGCTTTCAGTGGAGGATGCTTTAGGATATCAAACCACCTTTACCTACGATAGCAGCGGCAACCGCAAAACTGAAACTCGCACTGTAACTACTCCGAATGGAGTGCAAACTTTAGTTACTAAATCTGATTACGATAGTAACGGTAAAGTTACGAAAGTTACCGATGTTGAAAACAAAGTAACGGAGTACAAATACGATGCTAACGGGAATCAAATTGCTGTCATCGACGCCCGCAACAACAAAACTGAGTACCGCTACGATAGTAAAGGTCAACTTGTTGAAACGATTTATCCCGATGCTACTCCTGCTAATTTAGCTGACAATCCGCGGACGATTAACATTTACGATAAGGGCGGTCGCTTGCGGACTGAAGTCGATCGCGATCGCCAAGTAACGCATTACAATTATGATGATGCTGGGCGGTTAATCGAGACGATTTATCCCGATGGAGTGGATAGTTTGGGTCAGTTGGTAAGTGCGATCGCCCCCGGTCAAACTCCTGCTACAATAGACTGGACGCAGGTAATTTATCCCGATGTTTCGCCTGCTTTCTTATCGAACAATCCTCGCAGTAAGACTGAGTTTTACAAGAATGGCGATGTCAAAGCCGAGATTGACGAAAGGGGAAATCGCACCGAATATCGGTACGATCCGGACGGTCGGTTAGTAGAGGTAATTTATCCCGACGATACGCCGAACAACCTCGCTGATAATCCCCGAACTAAGACAGAATACGACAATTTGGGACGGACTGTTGCTACTGTTGATGCCAAAGGAAGGGTGACTCGTTACGAATACGATGCTTTGGGACGGTTGGTAAAGACTGTTTATCCCGATGCTACTCCCAACAATCTTTTAGATAATCCGACTACTAAGACTGAGTATGACAATTTAGGTCGCCGCATTTCTACTACTGATGCTGCTGGAAAAACAGTCAAGTACGAGTACGATGCGTTGGGCAGGTTGACTGCGGTAGTGCAGACTTTGAATCAAGCTGGAACTAATCCAATTAATCTCAGAACCGAGTACGGTTACGATGAAGCTGGGCGGTTGATTTGGCAGGAAGATGCTGAAGATAATAAGACTGAATTTGAGTACGATAAAAACGGCCGTCGCGTTGTTGTTGAGTTACCGTTAAATCAAAGGTCGAGTACGACTTATGATGCTGCAGGTAATGTTCAAAGTGTTACTGATTTTAATGGTAATACTATTACCTACACTTACGATGCCGAAAATCGCTTGGAATCCAAGCAGTTTGCACCAGGTAGCGGCGAAGCCCCGGTGACTTTTACTTACACCCCAAGCGGGCAGCTTAAGACGGTTGTTGATGGGCGGGGGACGACTACTTTTAACTACGACTCTCGGGGACGGTTGCTTTCGAGAAAAGACCCGGATGGTCCTTATTTGGCTGGTGGGGCGACGATTGAGTACGGGTACGATGCGGCAGGAAATCGCACAGTAGTGAAGACTCCGAGTGGGGTGACGGCTTACTTTTATGACGAGCAAAATCGCTTGGAGAAAGTTACAGACCCGGATTTAGCCGAGACGAAGTATTTCTACGATGCTGAAGGGAATTTATCACGAACAGAGTTGCCGAATGGGGTTGTTGAAACTCGGACTTACGATGAGTTGAATCGGTTGAAGTTGTTGCAGTATCAAAGAAATGGCGTAACGCTTCAAAGTTTCGATTATACTCTCGATCCTGTCGGGCATCGCAAGGTTGTTGCGGAACAAAACGGCAGGAAAGTTGAGTATGAATATGACGATTTGTATCGGCTGAAGTCAGAGACAATTACCGATTCGGTTAATGGCAACCGCACGATTAGTTACGGTTACGATGCTGTGGGGAATCGGTTGACTAAGACTGATTCTGTTGCTGGGGTGACGGCTTATGTTTATGACGATAACGACCGTTTGTCGAGGGAGGAATTGAGGCAGAATGGCGTGCTGGTTGGTAGCGTTGAGTACGGGTACGATGCCAATGGAAATACGAAAACAAGGACTAAGAAAGATGCTGCTGGCAATGTTGTTGAAACCGTAACTTACACCTGGAATAAGGAGAATCGTTTGGTTGGGGTGTCGGCTCCTAATTTGTCGGTTTCTTATGCTTATGATGCTGATGGGGTGAGGGTAAGCAAGACTGTTAATGGGGTGACGACTGAGTATTTGGTCGATGGCAATCGGGATTACGCTCAGGTTTTGGAGGAGTATGTAAATGATGCTTTGACTGCTAGTTACGTTTATGGGTTGGATTTGATTAGCCAAGAGAGGGGGAATGTAGATTCGTTCTATTTGGTTGATGGGTTGGGTAGTACGAGGGGGTTGCTGAATGCTAGTGGGGTTGTTACTGATACTTATGCTTATGATGCGTTTGGGAATTTAGTTGCTTCTGCTGGTAATGTAGAAAATGATTACTTGTTTGCGGGAGAACAGTTTGATGGAGATTTAGATCAATATTATTTGAGGGATAGGTATTACAATCCGAGTGTGGGGCGTTTTACCCGAGTTGATAGTTATGAAGGGCGTCGTAGAGATCCGATGTCACTGCACAAGTATGTTTACGGTAATAGTAATCCTGTTAACTATATCGATCCCACTGGATTTTTTGGTGTATCTTTACAAGAGCTTAACGTTACCCAGGCTCTAGCAGATGCCTTGGCAGTTAGTGTGGGTGTTTACGGTCTTGTAACAACTTCTTACAGACCAGAACCTCTTGGAGGTTTTGGGATGGGAGCGAGTTCTGATCGCGGACCTCGGCATACAGGTCATAAGCCACAAACAAGCTTGCTAAGAAAGCTTCTCAGCTTGCCAGGATTTGGAGATGGACCCCAACCACACCTCCCCAACCACACAGGTCATCCTCGAGATCAGAGTTTACATAATCTGATTCGGTATCTTTTTGACATAAACTATTACGAGGCATATGATATTGCATATGGTCATGCCTGGCGCGATCATTTACATGATTCATGGATTCCTTTAGGTATAAAAACTCAAGAAGAATTAGTAGCGCTAATTGACGATATTATGACTTTTCCTTCAGAAGAAAAAGAACTTAGGAATAATCGCAGAGCATACTGGGATGATAATACCCAGGTTATAGTGATTCAAGATCCAGGTGATAGCGATGGCGGAACCGCATTTCGACCCGATGATGGAAAAGCCTACTTCGACCGTACTAGATAATTAAAATTTCCAATCAAAAAGATGTTGAATATTAAATTAGAAGCTAACAAGATTATCTTGATTGAAGCTGAAAAAAAAGATCTACAAATTTTAAAATCAACCTTTGAAGTGGTTCTTCAATCTATCTTAGGAGGGTTTCATGCTCGAATAGGTGCTGACCGAGAAGAAGTTCAAAAATTTCTTTTAATAATAGAAGAAAATTTGAAAAATTGCCAAACTCAACAAGGTAATAATTTAGTTGCAAAGCTTCCCATTTCACTCGAATATTTAAGAATTTTAACCCAAATTTTTAACGAGGCTTGTCACGGAATCAGAATTTTAGATTTTGAACATAAAATAGGGGCAAGTAAGGACTATTTAAAGTTATGTTTGGAGCAAAGTTATAATTTATATATCAATTTAGAAAAGTAACTAACCTCGATAAGGGCGAGACGAAGTATTTCTATGATGCTGCTGGGAATTTGTCAAGGGTTGAGTTGCCGAATTTAGTCCCTAAATAGCGAAGCTGTCATACCAATTTCATAAAGTAGTGCTACAGTTAGTGTCATTGGAACAGTAAAATTGCCGAAACTGCAACCATTCAATCTGCGTAGATTTACTTTTGTCCAAATCCAGTTTATATCACATTTCTTAACTCACAAAATATTCCCCTGTACAAAGGCAACCAACCACGCATAAAATGTAACTCAATACCCCCACACAAACAACCATGAAACCCAAAATAACCATTCAAGAACTAGCCCTATCCCTCACCGCCAAAAACCACTCCCCCACCCTCCTCAACTCTGACTTCCTCAAACACAGCGGCATCGTTCCACCTGACTGGGAACTAGCCCGCCCGCCCATTTTTAGCCCTCAAATCTCCCAAGTTGCCTTCACCAACGGCACCAACATCGTCGCCCAATCCAACGCCATCACCTTCATCGAATCGGTGAGTTCCAAGTCGCAAGAAACAGCCAAAATCCCCGACATCATTCGCAAATACGTCGAAACTTTACCCCGCACCGACTACCAAACGTTAAGTGTCAATCCCCGAACTTTCGTCACCTTTGAAGGGGGAGACGAAAATGCCGCCCGCGAGTTCATCACCTCCAATTTACTCGCGAAGGGTACTTGGTTTGATGCGGGCAAATCTCCCGTAAAAGCTGCTGTCAATTTAGTTTATTCTCTGGAACAAAGAGAGCTAAACTTGAGCGTTGCCGAAGCATTGCTGCAACTGCAAGAAGCCGAACCGACTCCGGCTGTTTTGTTTTCCGGCAATTTTCAGTACGAAATAGCTGGGGAATTGGAAGGAGAAAAGCTGCAACATTTGTACCGACTTTTAGAAAACTGGCAGCCGGATTTAGAGGCTTACCGGGAAATTGTGAACCAGCGGTTTTTGGGGGCTGTTGTTGAAGAGTTGCCGTCTGTCGCGTAAATGCGACATTAGAGCCAAAACACCGATCGTTTTTTAAAAGCGATCGGTGCCGGTCGATAGCGCGATCGCCACGGAGGAAGTACAGCGCTCGCTACAAACATGAAGGAAGTCCCTACCCCTCAACCTCCTTGAGTCCATCCTCCAGCAACACCCGCACGATATCCACTTTCTTGCGCCCCGTCCTGGCCGCCAGCACCCACAGCTTGCGGTGCTCTTACTCGGACATATCGAGGGTGAACCTAACAGTTGCTTCTTTATCGGGTGCTTGTAGTCGGTGAGTCAAGCTACTTTCCTTTAATCGAACGGGGATAGCTTCTGCTGCGAATGCTTCGGGTGATGGTTAACGAGGTGAGCGAGGAACTTATACCACTTCTCCAAAATCATGCAACAGTAGCTAGTGCCGATCGAATGTAATTCCATCCCGTAATAGATGCTATTGTATGATGTGAAAAATTCTCAAGAAAAGCGCGGACTTTTTCTTTAATTTCATCTAAGTTCTCATAAATTCCCCAACTCAATTCTTGTTTTATATGTTGCCATATTCTCTCGATCGGATTCAATTCAGGACTGTATGGTGGTTGAAAATTAGTAAAATGTTATCGGGAATTTTTAGTTGGTAACTGTGATGAAACTTACCATTATCCAATTGAACAACATTTAAATTGTCTGGATAATCTTGGGCTAATTTATCTAAAAATATCTGAAAACATTGACTATCTAAGTGCGAGAATTTCCGCCAAAAACTTTCTCCTGTTTTGGGAGCGATCGCACCATATAGATAGTAAGCCTTAAAATTCCATTGAACCTTCCCTATTGGTTTGACGCCACGGGCTGTATTTTTTTTCCTCTCAATCGTTTTTAACCCAATTCTAGTTTCATCTTGACACCAATATTTGGTACCTTTTTTTGCAGGATTAGGAGTGGTGTATTCCAACCAAAAAATGATTTTCAGCAGTTTTTCTAGTTTTTTTTAAATTCGATCGCTGCCACAATATCTTTTTTGTTGCTCGAACGCCTTGGTACTTTTAACTTCGCTTTCATTCGATAGTACAGTTGCTTGTGTAAGGTTTGATATTTGACAGATACTTGATAGTTATCTTCCACCCATGCCGCAATTTCTTTATAGCTCTTAAACTCGCAGGATTCGGCATTGATTTTTATTGAGATTCCTGCTATTACTTCTGAGGGAATTACTCGGGGTCTCCCGCTCGATCGGTCGTGCTTTAATAATGCTGACATACCACCCTCATTATATTGCTTTAACCATCGTTGCACCGTAATTCTATGTACTCGCCAAAGTTTAGCTACTTCTGTAATGCTCTGGCTCAATCCAGATTTTAACAAATAAAGTGCCTGAACTTTTTGTTTGTTAGTTAAAGTTCGTTGCCGAGCGCTAATTATTTTTAACTCAGTAGCGCTCGCTTCAATTCTTTCTTGGTAGTTTACTTTCATCTAACTATCCTTAAACTCTCCGGCTATTGTAGCATGCTTTTGGAGAAGTAGTATTACTCCAGCGACGACTTTTGCAAGAGGTCTACTATTCATGGAAACACAATTGTGGGGGTTGCTGTATGTCCGAGATACAAATAAGCCGCCGATCGCAGCACAATTTCTGAGTAGAGAATCTTTTGAATCTCCAAACTAGAAACTCGTTTGGCTGTGAAGTTGTAAGCCGAAATTTCTCCTGCCCAACTGAAATCTGTACTCGTCAAATAATGGTCATAGTCATGTATTCCCTGAAAGATGAAGCCGTAAATTGGATTGGGATACACGGTAGAATCGTAACTATCCGCAGAAACCCAAAGCTGCCCTCGCTCAATGTCGGCAAACATCTCGTCAACATCGTCGTACCGCATGTAGTCTGAGAATTGTAGATTTAAGGGTAATTGCTGAAATTCGCCCATCAGCCAGTCGCACAGGTGGGCAATGGTTTCCTCAGAAATTTCGGCGGGTTTGCCTTCCAGGTAGAGTTGGGCGAGAGTTTCCACTTGAGATTCGTTAGTCTTTGGTGTAGTCTTTGCTTTGGTAAGAGTCATATTGCTGTCTCCCTAACCTTGAACTTCTTTACTTTGACAGATGCGGTCGCTCATTTCCTTGAGCTGGCTCATAGTTGGCTGAGAAACCTGATCCATTGGAGCGGTCAGTCTTACTTTTTAGGACAATCTAACGATGCAGGTCACGATTGAGCATCTACGGCATATTCCACTTTTTTCTGGACTCGACTTGGAACACCTTGCACAGTTGCAATCTCATGCTGTAGCTAAACAATATTTGCGAGGAGAGATCATTCTCCATGAGGGCGATCGCTTGCCTGCTCAACTCTTCGCCGTTCTCAGTGGCAGAATCGAAGTCAAGAAAACGGCTACTACAGGTAAAGAAACGATCTTGCGAACATTACCTGCCGGAGAACTCTTTGCTGCACCTGCTCTGTTTGGCACCCACATCGCGCCTGCAACCGTAATCGCTGAACAGAATTGTCAGATTCTCACCATTGAAAGCACGGCGTTGCTAGATTTAATTCAGCAAACTCCTGATGTTGCCTTGCGAATCATCGCTGTCCTGACGGAGCGGCTCCAGCATCTGCATCAAGTGGTACATGGGTTAGCCTCAGAACGGGCGATCGTGCGGTTGGCAAAGTTTATTCAGGGGGCTGCAATCACCGAAGGAACGGACATGACAGAACAAGGATTACAGTTGCGATCTCGGTTGCCCTATTACCAAATTGCCCGCAGCATCGGAATTACCTATGAAGAATGTGTTCGACTGTTCAAGCAGATTCAAACCATTGTCACTTATCAGCGGGGCGGTAAGATTCTGATTTTAGACCGGGCAAAGCTAGATGCCATTGCCCAAGGTGAAATTGAGATTTAGAATTATTCTGGTTTATCAGTACTGGTTGCTGCCAGTTCAAATACAGTATGGGGACTCTGAAAGGTTTGCCGTGCTTCGGGTAATTGCAGCGCCTCCATTGTTTTCACATGTTCACATTCATCATCCCGAATATTGACAAACACATCGTAGAGATTATCCACTTTGGGACGACGAAATTGATGATTCGACGTAAACTGAGTTTCTTCAAACATATAAAGATCACCATCGCGGTAATAATTGATGGCAACCTGAGGAGCGGGTTGGATTTTTAGTTCTTCTGCATGAGCTTGTAGGTAATCGTCATATGTATGATAGGCATGTTGCTCAATCAACTCCATTAGATAGTAAGCGTACTGGGGAGACAGCATGTAGATCAGCACGACAATCCAGTAATAAATCACACCGATCGCGTGAGCAATCAAGCGATCGAGCCAGTGACTATTACCACCCAGAGATTCCATAATCAACAAATGATGGAGTTCATTCCACGTTTCCGCAAAGTGAATCTTCAGCAAATCTGCTTTACGCCAGAGTCCCAGCGTTTCATATAGATGCAGTACCGATAGATAGGAGAAGTAGGGCACGCGGGCAATTGTTTCCAGCACATAAAAGCGAGCGTAGGAGCGATCGCCGTAAATGACATCGACCACGAAGACAAAAAAGCTGACGATCAATTGAATTAAAAATTTCATGGTGCAGTCCTCCAAAATTAGAACACATTTCTAGAGGGGTTAGATTTTCGACTTCTTAAGAAGTCGAAAATTTCCTAAATTTAGTGTTTCCTTGAACATCGATCGGGTGAACAGGGTAGTTCTACAAAGCAAAGTCACAACACTTAATCAAATCCACCTTCAACAATTTCGTTTCTAGCGATTCATTAGGGTTTGTTTGCGTTCTCTCCCAGTACCGCTCTACCGCATCAATTAAGGCAACAGCTTGAAGATCGCTCTGAGCTTCAAGTTTACAAATAAAAGTCTCGTTAACACTCCGCTTTTGTTCAAGATGATACTGCTGAACTGCTCGAACAACCTGTTGACAAATTGTTCTGGCTTGCTCAGGGTCATCTTTAAGCTGATAGTCTTTCAAGGCTTCACAAACAAGACTAGCTTCAGCAGCGGTTAAAGAAAATTCTAGCAATTGATGATTGAGCAGGGCGTAATAACGTTTCAAATCTCGTAACCCAACTTTGCTAGAGTTTTCACCACGTTGAAGCAGGGCTGCTTTAAGCTTGGCATCCTGAGAAAATAATGTTTGGCTGTCCATGAGTTATCTCCTAAATTTATCCGTCTTAATAATCTAAGAATTATTCAATTGCTTCTATGAGCTAGCTCAGACTGAACTGAAACAATCGACACATGAGCTTAATCCCTTTAACCAGCTTTTGCACATCGCACTGACTTTGCAGATGGTTGAGTCGAATCAAAGGTGGGGCTTAAGGAGCAGGCGATCTCAGCTTCACACTACCGATGTTTTTAGGATGAACTAACGCGACTAGACCCGTGAAAGCCGCGCCAGAGTTGGAATTGAGTCGTAAGGATTATTCCTCACGCCCCATTAAAGGACGAACCAATAACCAGAGCGCAAAACGCTCCAGTTCAACTAGCAAAGTAATGGCTCCAACCCCCAAGCTAAAAAGAATAAGATTGTTTTGACTACTGACTGAAAAGGCGAAGACCAGGGAAGTCGCAACGGCGGGAGGATGGACGACATCCAGCACAATCATGACAACAATAGTGATCACCATCGCCGCCGCCGCCGCGCTGTAGCCAGCACCTAGAGCAAAACTGGCAAACAAGCCGATTGCAGCCGCCATCAGTTGGGATAGAATCAAAGACCGGGCGGTGTTGCTGCCGTGGTGCGGATCAAGGTAAATCAGAAACGCACTGACGGCAAGGGAGGCAAACAAGAATCGTTGCCGACTTAGCACTTCAACCAATGCCATGATGCTCAAAATTGTGAGGGTGGGTGCCGTTGCTAATAGCAGTTCCTGTTTTAGCGATAAGTAGCGTCTGGAGGAGTAATCTGCACCTGCGATCGACTTTAGGCTGGAGCGGTTTCGATTGATCATTGTCCAATACCAGTAGTTTCCTTGGGTAAGCGGTTTTGTTCTCCCTGACGAATCTCACGCTCTAAGAAGTAGTTGAGCAGTGTTCGTAACAACACGATTGCTGCTAAATTTGAGATGTCTCGGTGCGTCGGAGCAACTGCTGTGCGGAGGATGTCACTGGCAACGGTGAATTCCAGCCCTAGTGCCAGCACCCGTCCCAGTTGCAGACGAATCATTTCGGTGGAATTGAACTGTTGCTTATGCGAGAAGAGTTGGCGGATGTAGCTCAAGATGCCACGCACGATCGCCCCACCAATCACAACAGCCGCTGCAATTTCTGCCACTGCTGCCAAGTAACCCACGATGACTTTTAACCATTCCTCTAAAGGACTGACTGCCACGGCGGTTGAATTGTTCTCTCCTGCATTCAAGCTCAGCAGCACCAATCCTAAAATCAGAGAAAGCGGCAACAGTAGATTGACTAGGGCTTCTCGCGGTGGCTCGTGTTTCATCAGTTCCTATCTGCCTCGCTCTGCGCCAATATCTTTGCATAGAACTGAGCATGAGAACGGTAATCGTAAACGACTTCGATCGCAAATAGAAAAAAACTGACAAAAAATCGAAACAAAACTTTCATGATGTATCCCCCGAAGTCAGTGACTTCTGGCTTGTTCAAGTCATAGTCACTCGTTGAGAGGGAACCGTTGCTTTAATCAAATCGGCTGCTTTTTCGCCAATCATGATGGCAGACGCATTAGTGTGTCCTGTAATCAGCGTCGGCATGACAGAAGCATCGACAACTCGCAGTCCCTTCACTCCATACACCCGGAGTTCAGAGTCTACTACTGCCATTGAATCAGTGCCCATTTTACAGGTGCCGATCGGATGAAACACTGTGCCACAGTTTTCTCGAACATAGATTTCAATGGCTGCATCACTCTGAACATCCGCACCTGGAGCAACTTCCCGACCACGAAACTCATCAAACGCACTTGTTTGAAACAATTGGCGCATTAGTTTAATCCCAGCAACAAACTTTTGCACATCGGATTGATTTTGCAAATAGTTCAATCGAATCACGGGGGCATCTTTCGGATCGCGAGATCGCAAACTGACGCTGCCAACGTTTTCAGGATGAACCAATGCGATTAAACCTGTGAAACCTACACCAGAGTTGGGATAGCCGGGAGGTGCCCACATCATGGGTCCAAAAATGAGTTCTAAATCGGGTGCAATTCCCTGATTAAGTTTGCTATGCACAAACAATCCGGCTTCAGCGATGCCATTGCTGGTGGTTGCCGTGTGTAAATCCTGCATTGCCTCGTAGGGCACTCCAACGAGAAGATGATCTTGCAGGTTTTGACCCACGCCGGGTAAATCAACGACTACTGGAATTTCCATCGCTTGTAATTGTGCCGCATTGCCAATGCCAGACAGCATCAGGAGTTTGGGTGAGTCGAACGAACCTGCACTTAAAATCACTTCCTGATTGACCTTAACCTGGTGTAACCTGCCCTCGTGTAAATATTCCACCCCTACAGTGCAAGTGCCTTCAAACAACAAACGAGTGACTAACGCACCTGTCTGCACCGTTAAGTTCGGGCGATCGAGAATCGGCACCAGGAATGCAGCCGCAGCACTGTGTCGTTTGCCATCTTTGACCGTCAACTGAATTGGTCCTGCCCCTTCCTGCTGCTTCCCGTTGAAGTCGGGATTGTAGTCGTATCCCAGCGCGATCGCGGCATCAACAAAGCGTTGAGAGATGGGAGTCGGAGCAGCGACATCAGTAACGCTCAATTCACCATCTACTCCATGAAACTCAGAGGCACCACGTTGCTGATGCTCCGATTTTTTAAAGTAGGGCAAGACATCTTGATAACTCCAACCGGGATTCCCCAGTTCCTGCCAGCGATCGTAATCAGCAGGATTGCCCCGAATATACACCAGGAAATTAATTGAACTGCTGCCACCCAGGACTTTACCACGCGGACAAAAGATTCTGCGATCGTTGAGATAGGGTTCTGGCTCAGAAAAATAGCCCCAATCCACATCAGTTCCCGGTAGCTGGGTGCATTCCAATGGGGTGTAAATCTCTGATTTTGTATCAGGATTACCCGCTTCAAGTAATAACACCGTTGTTTCACGGTCTTCGGTCAGGCGATTAGCAACCACGCAACCTGCCGAACCAGCACCAATCACAATGTATTCATAGTGAGTCATGATTCTTTCTCCTGATTGATAATTGCGAGATACTACTTCCGTCAACATCTCTTAACGGAAGTGGTAGACGAGAATGATTACTGAGGATCGTCCAAAATTGAACTATAGGCTTGCGGCTCTTCAATGCGATGTTGTGCGTAACTTCGTCGAGCCTTGACGATCTCTTGATACACCTTCTTGCGAGCTAAGTTGACGCTACCCAGAGGTTCGTGTTCACGCAAGGTATGCCAAGCCATGAACGACATTCCCTCGTCCAGTCGATTTCGCTCATCGAAGTCAAATTTCTGAGCGGGAATGGTGATTGTCGCCAGTTTGATAAACGGTGTGTCTTTCTCTTTCCACTCCTGCATGGGATTTTCGATCGGCGTTTTCTCATCGTCAACATAGAGCTGCACCAAGAAGTCAAAGGTGGCTTCGTTGCCCTCTTCCGTCAGGTATTTGACGACTGCCTCACGCAAATAAGTATCTGAAGTCGGAGTCGTCGCACCTGGCGTATCTTGTTGGTGAGGCTTGACCGAAAACTTAATCACCTGTGAACCAAGTCGAAAAGGAGTCGCACTCCAGTACTGAATTAGCAGCGGATTAGCAACTTGTTTACTCGTGATTGTTTTGAGAATTTCAAACGTGGGCGCGAGCGATCGCAGTTCCTCTTCAGTTGCCTGACCCACACTTGCTTTTGTCAGGTTGGCAAACCCTTGAGCATCGCGCACAAAGAACACCGGATGATTAATCATGAGAAAGTCCTGGGTTTCTTGCTCATCATCCAGCACTTTTTCACCCTCTACCTGCAAGAGCTTGATGGCGATCGCCCGCACATCGGGATTAAGATCGGATGCGAGCTTACCGCGCTTTTCTGCGGGGGCAGCATTGGACGCTCTGACCCAAATTGGGTAGGTTTTGGGTTGGGCAAAAACACCCACCCGTAACGATTCAAGCAGATTATCCTCAACCTTGAACTCTCCCCAAAGTAAGCCATGACCTCTAGGGTGGTCTTTGCGTAGGTCTGGGTTCCTCTGAGCTTGAACGTCGAGATCAATGTTTAGGATAGTATTGGTTGCCGCTTCTTGGGCAACTGCATCCACGATGGTATCGGTAGGCGTTTCTTGGACAGCAGTGGATAGATTGAATTGGTTCATGGTTCGTTCTCCTGATAATGCAAGCTAGTGTGAGTATTTGAAATTGAAAAAGTGGGAGTTGTAGATGGGTTTCCAGAAGCCCCAACCGCTGGCTGATTGTCATTAATGATGGGATCGGTGCAATCGACGACGGTTAAAAACTCATAAGACCTCCTCTAGTTGCTGGATTGGTTTCAAGGCTCGTCCGCCAATCCAGCACCCCAATCCATCTACAAATAAGATGAGGATGGCTGTAATTTGGAAAAGCAAACCCCAACCTTGAAGGGAAACTTGAGAAACGTGATCGGGGCTAATGACAATAAAATGGTTGTAGATTGTAAAAAGAAGTGATCCTGCCATTAAACCCAGTAGCAGCCAGCTACCAATGCGGTAGAATTTTGTCCACAGCAAAACGGCTGCAATGATGGGAGTCGGAAAAATCACAATCCCTACAAACCAACTCTGGAGCACAGAGAGGGCAACTGGAATTTCTACGTGTGCTAAACCATGCAGCCCGTTGGCAATCGTGTGTAGAATCACGATCGCTGTTCCATATTGAGCAACCTTCATCAGTGGTCTCCTTGACAGATGATTGATGAACAATCGTTGATTAGCTGATTTGAGAAATGTAGTTGTTACACCAGCGAACGTTCGACTGCATCGCTTCCTAAAGCCGCATCTTCGCTAAATGACGAGAAAGGAACTGCTCCTGCTCAGTTTGCTGTGCAGCAGTTTGATCAAGATGAGCCACCAAGCCATCGGTCTGCCTCATTTGCTGTTGAACGTAGCCAACGTAATGAGGTAGCGAAAGGTTCAAGCGTGTGTTCGAGGGGTGCGGTCTGGCTACGTTCATCATGTGTGTTGCCTTAAAATAAACAAGTAGTTAGGAAAAGTAGCCATAAAACCTTACTGCTCACCTTGGCTCAAAATAGCTGTTATCAGGCGCTCAACTTCCCAGGCATCGTTGTAACGCTCTTGATTGATAAACAATGTCGGAGTACGGGTTACATCGCATTGCTTGCCACTCTGAATATCTTGAGCCACTCGATCAGCATATTGATGTTCGGCGATCGCATAGAGAAACTGATGCAAATCGAGTTCTAATTCGTTGGCATATTCCAGCAAATTGCCATCACTCAAGAACTTCTGACGCTCAAGGAGAATGTTGTGCATTTGCCAAAACTTACCCTGTGCTGCTGCTGCCTCAGCAGCTTCGGCGGCTTTTTGTGCCTGAAAATGAAGCTGCTTTTGGGGAAAGTGACGAAACATAAAACAGAGTTGATGATTGAGCCGTTGTTGAATGGTTTGAATCATCTTGTGAACCTCTGCACAGTAAGAACATTGGTAATCGCCATACTCAATCAGGATGATGAGTGCATCCATCTCACCTTGCAGGTGATCGTGAGGTGCGATCGTCAACCGCGATCGATTCGGGTCGTCTGACTGATCCATCCCTTCGGTCAATCTAGAAACAGTGTTGCTGCTGTGGGGTTTGCTGAACCTCTGCAACAACCATAGACTTACTTTATGGGAACCACCAGCGATTGTCGCCCTACTTAAACAGAGTTTCTTACCTACCTAAACGATCAATCGCAACCTATCTCATAGACAGGTTATTTCTATCCGAAAGCCAGATGTTTATTCACTGCATTGTTATCAAATACTGATTACACCGCGCTTAAGAGCTGTAACGATCGCTTGTGCCCGATCGCTGGCTCCTAACTTACTCATAATATTCTTGGTGTGGAACTTGACAGTACTTTCACTAATCGAGAGTGCAGTGCTAATCTCTTGATTATTTTTGCCTCGTGCCATCAAGTTCAGCACTTCTAGCTCCCGAGCGCTTAGTTGGGGAATGCCCATTCGCTCAACGAGTTTCGCCCCTACTGCGGGTGGAATGTACTGTTGTCCCCCATGCACTGCACGAATGGCGCTCAAAAGTTCCTGAGCCTCAGCATCCTTCAGGACATATCCTTTTGCCCCAGCTTGCAGCCCACGATAGATGTCTTCATCGCCATCATAAGTGGTGAGTACAATAATTCGAGCTTGTTTGAATTCTGCCCGAATGGCAATCGTTGCCTCTACGCCTCCCATCTCAGGCATTCGTAAATCCATCAACACAATATCCGGTTGAGACTGGCGGAATAGGTCGATCGCTTCACGCCCATTGCTGGCTCGTCCAATCACTTTGATGTCGGACTGTGATTCGAGCAAGGACGTTAGCCCTTGAGCAACCATGACATGATCGTCCACAATCATTACCCGAATGAGCGATGGATTCATGAGCGGTTCCTCGAAACGATCGCTACAACAATTTCCGTTCCTCGTCCTGGAGTACTCTGAATCGATAGCTGTGCGCCAATGCGCTCTGCTCGTTCAGTCATGCTGAGTAAACCAAACCCGCCTATCAAGTCCTTATTCATGACAAAGCCTTGACCATCATCTTTAATCCGCAGGGTGAAGCACCATTGCTCATACACCAACTCCACATGAATTTTGTTAGCTTTAGCATACTTCAAGGCATTATTCAACGCTTCTTGTCCAATCCGCAGCAGGTTATTTTCTACAGCCGCCTCTAAAGGATAGGTACTGCCTATACAATTGCAAATCACTTGGGTGTGCGTGTGGGAAAACATCTGCTCTACTAGCTGTTGAAGAGCGCTATAGAGGTCGTGGCTCTCTAGCATTTGGGGACGCAACGCTTCCACTGATCGACGAGCTTCGACCAATCCAGATCGAGCCAGATCGCGTCCTGTTTTGAGTAGGGTTTGTGCTGCTTCTGAATCGGTTGTAAGTTTCAGAGTCGCTGCCTCTAAGTGAATGATGATGCTAGTGAAGGCTTGCGCGAGGGTGTCGTGAATTTCTCGCGCCATCCGGTTGCGTTCTTCCAGAATGGACGCTTCTTCAGCCCGTTTGCGTTCGCTGATATCACGAACCATCATCAGCACTTCACCCTCTCCACTGGGAACAATCCGAACTTCGTGGTAGTAAATGTGATCGTCATTTACAATCTTCTGCTCATAAACCTGTAGCTCACCTGTTTGGAGCGTCCGTTGCATATACTCCATCCGCATTTGAGCAGTTTCTGGCGGCAGAACGTTATGAATATTAGCACCCACTTTCAACTGTTGAGAATTGAACGGCTGAAAATTGCTGCTTCTCACCACTTTCAAATACGTACCATCTCGACTCATTTGAATCAGTAGATCGGGAATTGCACTGATCATGGCGCGATTCGTCGCCTCGCTTTGTCTCAGAGCGGCTTGCTCCTGTTCGAGTGCCAGTGTCCGTTCAGCTACTTGCTGTTCTAATGTCTGGTTGTATTGTGCTAAAAGCTTCTCTGCTTGTTTGCGCTCGGTGATGTCTTGAAAGGCAGCAATCGCATAGACAATATTACCTTGCTCGTCAAACACTGGCGTTCCCCAACCTTCAACTGGAATGGTTAGATCGGGTTGACGAATTTCTAAATCCTCAATTCTAGTACGTACACCGCTCAATGCTCGCATTACTGGTAGGTTCTCAATCGGATAGGGTTGATCTGTTCCCGCTAAATAAAGTTGATAAATCTCTGCAAGTTGATCCGGTTTCGCAGCAGGAACAATTCCTTTGCCTAGCAGTTGAGCAGCCTGTTGGTTCACATAGCAAGGACGACCTGCCGCATCGACGATTCCAATTCCTACGGGGACTGCTTCTAGGAATTGCGCCAGTTGACTTTCGCTTGCGCGTAGTTTAGAGTAGAGCCTAGCATTTTCAATTGCAATCGTAGCTTGAGTTGATAACAGATGCAAGACTTGCGATCGCTCTGGTGTAAATGCCCCAGCCACTAACTGATTTTCGAGATACAACACGCCAACGAGTTTACTCTGATTCAGCAGCGGCAAACAAAACAATGATTGAGTTCGGTTGTGCTGAATATAAGGGTCATTGATGAAATTACTTTCACGAACCGCATCATTTAACAAAACAGATTCATGAGTCCGAATCACGTACTGAATGATTGATTCAGGTAAGCGATTTGCTATTGAAATTGATTGCAGCACTTGTATAGAATAAGTCTTTTCACCATTACTGAATTCGCAAGCAGCTTCAACTACCCATTCTCCTGAGTTTTCTAAAAGCAAGCATCCACTTTGTGCCCCTGCATTCTCAATTAAGATCTGCATCAAAGAATGAAGCAACTGCTCCAATTCAATTTGGCTCGAAATTGCCTGAGCTGCTTTCATCACCGCCGCCAAATCGAACGCGATCGATGAACTGTTAGAGGTTGTTTTCGATGGTTTGGGAATGAGTATGTGATTCACTGTTGCTGGCTGAGGTAGTAGCTGTAAATATCGAGTTTCTAGCTCTTTGACTTTTGCCATTGCGCCCCAACGTTCATAGCAGTAGTGCGCTTCTTTCATGTAGGTTTGAGCAAACTTCTCCCGACCACGGGATAGGTAGAATTTAGCGGCTAATTCATAAGCCAATGCTTCTTCTTGCAGGTAGTTGATTCTCGCGCCTTGAATGGCTTGCTCGTAGAACTCTTCTGCTTCAAACCACTGACCTAAAACTCGTGCCGTCTCTGCTTGGATCAGATGATATTTATGCAAATGGTTTACAGGTGCGTACTGCACCCAGTGCTTCATTTTGTCTTGATTGACTGCAACTTTCTTCAAGATTGCTTCTTGCGTTTGAGTGTCGCTTTCAGGGTATGTTGCGAGCCTTGCCAAAGAGTCATAGAGATAATACATATGCTCAGTAGGGGTCGCAATGACTCGAATCAAATACTGTTCCGCGATATTTGCATTTTCAACTGCCTGAAAAGGCTCAGAGAATAGATAGTTTAGAAAAAGTTTGTTGAGATAAACACAAAAGATTGCAGTTCCATCATTCGCAGCTTGATGTTGTGGAAGTCCATGCTCCTCGTTGTACAACTCGCCTACTAGATGGCAGGGATGATTTGAGCCTTCCATCAAATTCACGACCGTTTGATGAAAGATTTGAGTCCAGGTGAGTGCCACTTCCTGTTTGATCTGACGAATGGCTTCACTATAGGTTGCCATGTCGCGATCGACATCTACAAGTTCTTTTCCCGTGAAAAAAGACTGAGTGCAGTAGCAGTGAGCGCTATAGGCAGCATACTCTAGATCTCCGGTTTCCAGACCACTTTGATACGCTTCTAGTAGTGGCTTAGCGATTTTCCTCACATATTCTTTCCAGTGAATGATGGAAATATTGACAAGAAATAATGTTCTCGCTTTCAGCGAATGAGTGTTTGGCTGTGACAATAGGCTTAAAGCAATCTGCCCGAACTGATAGCCAGACTCGATATCTCCCACGATTCCACAGAGAATTAATCCATATAGTGCATATGCAGAAGGAGACACAAAGGTATTGCCATACTGAATGGATAAATTGACCTGTTTCGCGACGAACAAAGGCATCAAATCTGGAGCCGCAATGTAGGCGGCAACCGTTACTCTAGAAAGGATTCGCATCGCCGCTAATTTGTCTGGCTCAGTCATCTCCGGCAAATGAATCAAGTCCTCGATCTGTTTCTCACCAAAGAGAGAAGTAATTGCGCCGAGTTCAAACTGAATATCCAATTGGCTTGGTACTTCAGGAAATTGAATGCTGAGTTGCTGCAACACTTGCAATGCTTTATGGATTGCTGTTAAGGGCTGGTTTTGGGCAATATTGGTTTGGATCTTGATCTCGTAAACGTTCACGGTATCGAGAATCGTTTTTGCTTCTTGCAGTACGATCGCCGCCCAAGCTTCTACCTCTTTCAAGTCGCCACATAAGAATGCAACTTCCGTCGTTTCTGAATATAACGCTAAGGTTAAATCGTAGTTTGTTTGCCAACAGGAATCTAAAAGTAATGCTCGACCTGTCGCTAAATACGTTTTCGCCACACTGTAGGCGATCGCTGCCTTTGCCTTCTGACCTGCCATCAAGTTTAATCGAGCTAGTTGATCGCGTTCGGCTGGATCGATTACCAGTTCAATTCCACAATTCAGATGATCGACCGTTTCAAATAGTCGCTCCGAGCTTCGCTCCGGCAACGTTTTTTCGAGAAGATTGCGACCAATTTGTAAATGAACAACTTGCTTCTGCGACTCATCAATCAAAGCACAGGAGGCTTGCTGAACGCGATCGTGCAGAAATCGATAATTCTGAACCAATAATTGTTCATCTAACTCAGAGGTCGGAACAATTAAACCCGACTGAACGGCTGTTACCAGTTCCGAGAAGATCTCATTCGGTGCGCGATCGCAGATGATGGAGAGGGTACTTAAGTCAAAATCAGCCCCGACAAAAGCCGCTAATTGCAAGACCTGTTGTGTTGCTGGTGGCAGTTTTTTCAGTTTGCCCAGCATCAACTCTACTACATTATCCGTAATGTCTTTGCTTTCAATATGAGTCGTGTCCCACTGCCAGCGGAGTTGTCCAAGATCGAATTTGATCAGATTCTTTACGTATAGTGTCTTCAGAAACTCAGTCGTAAAGAAAGGATTTCCGCCTGTTTTCCGCAGCACCAATTCTGCTAAGGAACTGACGGTACTGATATCACTGTGCAATGTGTCAGCGACCAGTTGTGCGATCGCGTCCAAACTTAGGGGCGCTAGGATAATTTGACTAATGGTCGCTTGTTCTTTTTTGAGTCCCTCTAGAGTCATTAGTAGCGGATGGGATGGGTTAACCTCGTTATTTCGATAAGCTCCAATTAAAAACAGGCATTGGGTTTCTGCATCCGTCATCATTAACTCAATTAACTTGAGGGTTGCCGAGTCTACCCACTGAAGGTCATCGAGAAAGATAACTAAGGGATGCCCCTTTGAGCAAAACACTCGGATAAACTGCTGAAAAACTCGACTGAACCGATTTTGAGCTTCCGCTGCGCCTACTTCCGGCACAGATGGTTGCTTGCCAACGATCAGTTCAATTTCCGGGATGACATCAATGACGATCTGTCCATTGTTCCCCAACGCCTTGAGCAGACGCGATCGCCATTGTTGTACCCGATCGTTGGGTTCACCGAGTAACTGTTGCACCAACTTTTGAAGGGCAGAGGCGATCGCGCTGTAGGGAATATTGCGTTGAAATTGATCGAATTTTCCTGCAATAAAGTAACCACGCTTTTCAGTAATGGGCTTGTAAAGTTCCTGCACCAATGCGGATTTGCCGATGCCAGCATAGCCAGAGACAAGCATCATCTCGCTGTGCGAGGGAGGAGGGAGTTCTTCCCCATTCCCTGTTACTCGTTCAAACGCTGCTAATAACGCAGCAATCTCAGCTTCCCGTCCATACAGCTTCTGTGGAATTTGGAACTGATCCGAAACGTCTTGTACCCCTAATTGAATGCGATCGATGTGACCTGTTTCTGCAAATTGGCAAAGACAGGCTTCTAAATCTGCTCTGATGCCCCAAGCGCTTTGATAGCGATCCTCTGCGTTTTTCGCCATCAATTTCATCACAATGTCAGAAACTGCTTTGGGAATTGTGTTGGTAGCAGACAATGAATCGTCTACCGCACCCCCTAATTCATGGGGCGGAATAGGCGCTTTAGCAACATGGCAATGGACTAGCTCCAGAGTGTCTGTGGTAGTAAATGGCAGATGTCCGGTGAGCAGTTCGTAGAATGTCACACCCAGAGAGTAAAAATCGGTGCGGTAATCCAGCGATCGATTCATCCGCCCGGTTTGCTCTGGAGACAGATAGGCGAGGGTTCCTTCTAACACATGTGGACTTTTGAAGGTCGGATTAGTGCGGCTGAATTGGGTGGCGATTCCAAAGTCGATAATTTTGACGACACCCGTATCCGGATTGAGGACGATGTTTCCAGGATTAATATCTTTATGAATGATATTGGCAGCATGAATTTTGCCTAGAATGTCGGCGAGGTCGATCGCCAACCGCAGAAACATAGACAAAGGCATGGGGCAAAAATCTGGGCGTTGCTGCATCCAATGCTCTAAGGATTCGCCACCGAAATCTTCCAGAAGAATCACCAGAGTACGTTGATAATCCTGCTGGCTGTATGCCTTGACCACGCCTTCTAAATTCAGGGAACGAGTAATTTCGTATTCTTGTCTGTAGCGGGTTACTTCTTGGGGAGAGGGATAATCTTGCTTGAGTAGTTTAACGACGATCTCCTGACCATCTTGCTCTCTAGTGCCCCGATACACCAAAGACGCTGAGCTTTCATAAATTTTGCTATCAATCAAAACTCCAGGTAGGACAATCATTAGACGCTCTCCTTGTGAGGATGATGGAAGTCAAACCTGTACGTCGAGGTGGAACCCTGGCACCAAGTGGTGGAATTCGCATGTGCAAAGTTGGCAATCGTCCGCATCAGGTTTCTACACGCACAATAGCACCAACTACTGTTTAAATGCCTGGAAGAGGTTATGGGGTGTAGGGTGTAGGGAACCCCCTAATTAAAATCACGGGTGTAAATTACTTCCTACTTCCTCAGCTATTCCGAACCCGTACATGCAGCTCTTTGACCACTTTCGCATCGATTAAAAGAGGTTCAAGTTCCTTTTGTCCTGGTTTAGTACCAGGTTTCTCAAAGGCTCTGGGCAAAAGTATCACTACTACTGTATCACCCATTTCACCCTGTTTCGTAATGTTATTATCTGTGTCAGGACTTAAGCCGCTCCTCCAGCAGCACCCGCACGCTAGCATCAACTTTCTTGCACCCGGCTTTGGTTGCCGCTGCTGACAATTTGCAGTGCAGCGATTCGGGCAGATCGACGGTGAACCTACAAGATAGCTTCGCCGCGCGCTCATCGCCCGATACCAGTTGCGTAAGTCCTGAATTATTCAACCAGACATCTAGACGTTTAGATAATTGAACCGCAGGTGAGGTTGCCCCCGACAATATCGCAATGGTGGGCAAAGTCTTGCAGTGCAGCAACTACTTGATATTTATGGAAAGCTCCACCGCCTGACGGGGTGACAACCCCGTCAAAACCCCTAGCTGAAGCAGGTTAGACCGATTTATGGTAAAAAAAGATGGGGTC